>NZ_JBICZB010000091.1:0-27975 GCF_043201815.1 Kitasatospora sp. NPDC048296 | reverse complement strand
GCCACCACGGTGAAGTAGCGCACCAGCCGCAGTTCCAGGTCCTGTCCGAGATCGTTCACCCTTCCAGCGTACGCGTCATGCCGTTTCGGAATGATCAGGTTGCCGAACCGGTCTTGGACGGCCATGCCGTCCTGGGCCTTGACTGAGTGGAGGTTAAGTCCCTTTTCTCTCGACTTGTGATCGCTCGTACGTGTGAACGTCAGCTGTACTGGCGTGCCAGTCGTGGTTCGGGTGATGTTCTGCGGCGCATGGACAGACGGGCGTATCCGAGCGACTTATCGGACGAGCAGTGGGCGTTGATCGGTGCGACACGAAGTCGCGCATTTCGAGTGAACTCGCAGATCGGAGGCCGGTTATAGACCGGATGCGTAGTTCCTGATCAGTGTTCGAGATCAGTCCCCGCCCTGGCGTGCGTTCACAGGTCCCGCTTGTGAGGGTGCGAAGCCCAGGGAAGAAGCTCAAGGGCCCCCGCTCCGTCCGGGGGAGCAACCGGGCGAGGGGAAGGCCGGACGGGCGAACGCAAGTGAACCCCCGATGATGCCTCGTCAGCCCAAGCCTTGGGTGACGGGACGAGGACCAGGGTGCAAGGGCCTGGCCGCTGGAAGAGGCGGCAAGCGGCGGCCGGGGACGATCAACCGGTCGTGGGAACACCGCTGGCCCCGGGGTGTAGGGGGCGCCCACCCCGGCCGTGTCTCGTGTGCGCGGAACGTGGAAACCCCGTCGGGGTCCGGGCCTTTGGCTCGGTAGGCCGATCGCAAGAGGGGCGGAACTCCTCGGCGGGAAAGGAAGCCCAAGAAGCGGATGCCGGCGGCCGAAAGGCAGCGGGACTCGGGACATGTGGTTGCCTCTCCAGGTGGCTGTCTCGGGGAACCGGCCGGATGCCGGTCCTGGCGGCCGGGTCCCGAAAGGGGAGCTGACGTGGGCTGGTGAGCCTTTGACGACCGAGGCCCGGGGCCTCCCGAACCGAGGGGCAAGTTGGACACCGCGGTGAACGGACCCAAGGACGTTGCCGAATGGGACGACGTTGCATGGCGTCACCACGAGGACAACGTAGTGAGGCTGAGGCAGAGGATCTTCAAGGCGACGCGGGAAGAGGACTGGGCCCTGGTCCGGTCCTTGCAGAAACTGATGCTGAGATCATGGTCGAACACGCTGATCAGCGTGCGGCAGGTGACTCAGCGCAACGCTGGACGTCGGACGGCCGGGATCGACGGGGAGACCTCCCTGTCACCCGAGGCCAGGATGGACGTGGCTTTGCGTGTGCACCATACGCGCTCGTCCTGGAATCCGCTGCCGGTCCGACGCGTGTACATTCCAAAGGCCAATGGAAAACAACGGCCGCTCGGTATCCCCGTGATTATGGACCGATGCCATCAGGCGCGCGTCCGTAACGCACTGGAGCCCGAGTGGGAAGCGCGCTTCGAGTCGAAATCCTATGGGTTCCGGCCGGGCCGCAGTTGTGCGGACGCGATTGGCGCCCTCTACTCCACACTGAAAGGCTCCCGGGCCAAGAGGCTGTGGATTCTGGATGCTGACCTGTCCGCCGCGTTCGACAGAATCAACCACGAACAACTGCTCAAAGTGATCGGGTCCTTCCCGGCCAGGGAAATGATCCGGGGGTGGCTGAAAGCAGGAGTGGTCGAGGGCGGCCTGCTCACACCGACCGAAGAGGGATCACCTCAAGGAGGTGTAATCAGCCCGCTGC
Source organism: Kitasatospora sp. NPDC048296 (assembly GCF_043201815.1). Lineage (NCBI taxonomy): Bacteria > Bacillati > Actinomycetota > Actinomycetes > Kitasatosporales > Streptomycetaceae > Kitasatospora > Kitasatospora sp. NPDC048296. The sequence goes on along the minus strand of NZ_JBICZB010000091.1, from coordinate 26,270 downwards.
TGATGAACGTTGCGCTCCACGGCCTGGAGGAAGCTGCCGGAGTCCGCTATCTCGCATCCGGACGTACTTCTGGAGAAACGACGCGAAGAGCTCCGGTGCTGGTGCGATACGCCGACGATATGGTCGCCTGCTGTCACTCCCGGCAGCAAGCAGAGCAGGTCAAGGCACGGCTTGCAGCGTGGCTGGCCCCCAGGGGCCTGACCTTCAACGAGGAGAAGACGCGTATTGTGCATCTCTCCGAAGGTTTCGACTTCCTGGGATTCACTCTCCGCCAGTTTCACGGGTCCAAGCTGATCATCAAGCCAAGCAAGAAGGCGATCATGCGGATACGGGAAAGGCTCACGGACGAGATGCGAAATCTCCGCGGATCGAATGTGGTGGCGGTCATCGCTAAACTCAATCCGATCATTCGGGGTTGGGCGGCCTACTACCGTGGGGTGGTGTCCAGCCGGGTCTTCTCGGATCTGGACTCTCATATGTGGCGGCTCACATACAAGTGGGCCAAGCACTCCCACCCGAACAAGCCGAAGAAGTGGATCGTGCGTCGCTACTACGGCAAGTTCAACAAGTACAGGAACGACTACTGGGTGTTCGGCGATCGCGGCTGTACCAGCGAAAGCGGCGGCACCTTCCACGTGGTCAAATTCTCCTGGACGAATATCGTCCGGCACCAGCTAGTCACGGGCGGGGCGTCACCCGACGACCCCGGCCTGCAGGACTACTGGGCCAAAAGGCGGAAGAAGGTCAAACCCCCACTGGACAACTACAACCTGAACCTGCTCGCCAAGCAGGAAGGCCGCTGTCCACTCTGCGGGGACTACATCCTCACCGCCAACCAACCACCGCAGTCCCCGCACGAATGGGAACGCTGGTGGCTGAACACCGTCCGCAGAGCGGTAGCCGCCAGCTACCTCACTCACCACGGGCGGCGCGGCACGCCGGACGGACCGCAGACTCGCCTGGTACACGCCTCTTGCCATCGTGGTCTCCGAGTCAGAACACGCAGGAGGTCCGCAGTTTCTGCATCACCGTGAAGCCCTCGGGGCTTGCTTGAGCCGTGGTGCCTGGAAAACAGGCATGCCCGGTTCTGAGGGGGCGGGGACGCAGCGATGCGTCCCCGCTACCCGACAGCCGATGATCACGGCTTGGAAGCAGAGCCGGGTGGCGCGATCGGCAACCGGGGATCCGGGGTCCTGTGATCTGCGGGAGATCGTGAACGCGGTCTTCTACCAGAACCGGACGGGCTGTCAGTGGCGCTACCTGCCCCATGACCTGCCGTCCTGGTCGGCGGTGTTCTACTACTTCGGCCTGTGGCGCCAGGACGGGCTCGACCAGCGGATCCAGGAACTCCTGCGCTGCCAGGTACGGGAGAGGGCCCGCCGATTAGAGGACCCATCCCTCGTGATCATCGACACCCAGTCCGTCCGCGCGGCCGCCGGTGTTCCGAAGACCACGACGGGACTGGACGCGAACAAGAAGGTGTCGGGCCTCAAGCGGGGACTGGCCGTGGACGCCATGGGGCTGATCATCGGCGTCGTCGTCCTGGCCGCCTCCGCCCACGACAACGCCGCCGGCACCGCCCTGCTCGACCAGGTCGCCGAGCGGTGCGGGATGCGTCTGGAGAAGGCCCTGGTGGACCAGGGCTTCAAGGACGAGGTCGTCATCCACGGTGCTTTGCTGGACATCGACGTCGAGGTCGTCCGCCGCAGCCCGGCCGGCCAGGGCAAGGGCTTCGTCCCACAGCCGAAACGGTGGGTGGTGGAGCAGACGAACGGCACCTTGATGCTGCATCGGCGCCTCGCCCGCGAGTACGACCACCGGCCCGACACCTCCGCCTCACGCGTCTACTGGGCCTCCACCGCGAACATGACCCGCCGCCTCACCACACCAGCCCCGGCCTGGCGCGACACCCTCGGACTGGCCGCGTGAACGTCGCCGAACTCCTGGCAGACCTCCAGACCCGGCCGGACGAGGCCGCCGCCCGGGCCGCAGAACTACGCGCCCGGATCGAAGAGCTCGCCGCCGACCTGACCGAGACCGAAGCGCGGCTCACGGACCTGGCCACCACCCGAAAGATCATCGCGGAGGTCACGCCGGCAGGAGCCGAATCAGAACCACCCGAGACGAACACCACCTACCAGGCCATCGTGAACGCCTTCAACCAGCACCCCGACCAGGCATTCCGGGCACGCGAGCTGCACGAACTCCTCGGCATGCCCACCAACGAGGCGTCAGTCAACATCACCCGCAGCCGCCTCGGACGCCTCACCCGCCAAGGCTTCCTCACCCAACCCGGACGAGGCCGCTACCAGAAACGGACTTAACGTCTACTGACAGGAGCAGCTCCCGCGTCCATCCATCGCGTGGAGCCGACTACTCACCGCGGGGCGTCACGAATCGCCCGGGCCTGCTCACCGACACGGTGGGCCTCATCGAGGGCGACAACCGCGTTTCGTGCCCTCCGGTGGGCTTCCTCGGAACCCAACCGAACTCCTGCGGCTGCTGCAGGTCGAACACGACGAGACCGCCGCACGCGCCGACTACCTGCGCGAGCAGATCGAGCAACTCACCGGTGCCCTGGCCGAGGTCGAGGCCCGCCTCGCCGAGATCGCCACCACCGGCAAGGTCATTGGCAACCTCGCCCTGCCTGACCACGAACCGGCCCCTGCGGAGACCGCCACCGTCTACCAGCGCATCGTGACCGCCTTCAACGAGCACCCCAGCCGGATCTTCCGGGTTCGCGAGCTGCACGAACTCCTCGGTCTTCCCACCGACGAGCCCTCGATCAACGTCACCCGCTCCCGCCTGGGACGACTCGTTCGTCAGGTACTCATCGACCAACCCGGACGAGGCCGCTACCAGAAACGGAATTAACGTCCCGGTCGCCGACGATGGTGAGGACCGCAGGGGCGAGAACGTGTGAGATCCGCACGGTGGTGACTCATTTTCTGAGCATACCTGCGAGGGTGATGTCGGAAGTCGTGATCGGTGACGTGGGCGCTGGACCAGTGGTCAGTGCTCCGCCTCCGGCGGGAGGCCCAGGGGCGGATTGGCGCCGTCCCTGAACTCCACGGTGGTGAACTCCAGGCTGGTGGTGCCGATGTTCTCCAGGTCGTGCAGGAGGTAGCAGCCGGGGCCGAAGGTGTAGTGGCGGGTTTCGCCCGGGGTGTAGTCCACGATGCGGGTGGTGCCGTCGCAGGTGTGCTGAAGGCTGCGGCCCGCGGTGTGAGCGGTCCAGAAGTAGTCCAGGACGTGGCGGTGGGCGGCCACCCGCTCGCCAGGGGCGAGGTGGATGCTCCACACCCGCACCCGTTCGGTCTCGCTGAGCAACCGTCGGCCGACCCGGCCGTTGTACGCGTTCCGCTCGAACTCCTCGCGCAGCGCGGGCGTCCAGCCCTGGAAGCCGTCGGCGATCAGGGTGCCGGCGAGGGGGAGGTCGGACAGGTCGTCAGTGCGCATCGGGGAGTGGTTGCCTTCCGGGTGAGGAGGAGCGGGCCATCCGGTGGGAGAGGACCGCCGGTATCACGGCCGCGAGGACGGCGAGGGCGGCCGCCAGTGGTGTGGCGCGCAGCTGGCCGGCGTTGACCATGACTTCGCCGAGGGCGGAGCCGGCGGCGATGCCGAGGTTGAACGCGGCGATGTTGAGGGTGGCCGCCAGGGCGCTGGTCGGGCCGGCGATGGCGACGACCCGGGCCTGGAGTGTGGGGACGAGAGCGAAGGCGCTGACGCCCCAGCAGATCAGCAGCACGACGGTCAGGGTCTGGCTGTGCCCCACCCCTCGCACCAGGGCCAGCACGGTGGCGAGCAGCACCAGGGTGAGGGGCAGCGCGGCGCCGGGGTGGCGGTCGCCGGCCCTGCCGCCGAGCACACTGCCGACGGCGGAGGCCGCGCCGAACAGCAGTAGCAGGAGAGTTACCGTGCTCTGGCCGAATCCGCTCACCGTCTCCAGGTAGGGGGCGATGAAGGTGTAGGGCACGAAGATCGCGCCCCAGCCGAGGACGGTGGTGGCCAGCGCGAGCGCGAGGGCGGCCGGGGCCGGGCGTGGCGTGGCGGCGGGCCGCTCGGCCGCTGGGGCGGGCTGGTGCCTGGGCAGCAGCCGGTACAGGGCGAGGGCGGCGACGGCCGAGAGGAGGGCGACCGCGGCGAACGGGGCCCGCCAGGAGAGGTGTTGGCCGAGCAGGGTGCCGCCGGGGACGCCGATCACGGTGGCGACGCTGAGGCCGGTGAACATCAGGGCGATCGCCCGGCCGTGTCGGCCCTGCGGCACGGTGGCTGCCGCGACCACCGATCCGGTGCCGAAGAACGCTCCGTGTGCGGAGGCGGTCACCAGCCGGGCGACCAGCAGCACCGTGAAGTCCGGGGCCGCCGCCATCACCAGGTGCCCGGCGCTGAAGAGTGTCATCAGACCGATCAGGGCGGTGCGCGGCGGCAGCCGCCGGGCCGCGAGGGCGAGCAGGGGCCCGCCGATCGCGACGCCGGCGGCGTAGCCGGTCACCAGGTAGCCTGCCGTCGACACCGGGACCGAGAGTGCGTGGGCCAGCGTGGGGAGCAGGCCGACGACGACGAACTCGGTGGTGCCGATGGCGAAGGCTGCCAGGGCGAGGGCGTACAGGAGGAGGGGCATCAGCCGTTGACGCCCAGCTGGGTCATGAGGGTCTGGTTGTCCTCGATGTGCCAGTCCTCGATGATCTTGTCGGTGCCGACGTGCTGGATGTCGATGGCGTTGAAGTCGACGTTCTGGCCCTTGCCCTGGACGCCGTTGAAGGTGCCGGTGAAGTGGCCGCGGAAGACCAGCCGGGCGGTGATCTTGTCGCCGGTGACCAGCAGGTCGGAGAGCTCGCAGGTCAGGTCGGGGACGGCGGTGCGGAAGTTCCTCGAGGCGAAGACCGGGCCGGTGGGGCCCTGCGGGCGGCCGGCGGGCAGGGTGTTGTCCTTGAACTGCGGGCTGACGGCGGCGTCCAGGTACTTCTGCTGCCCGATGTTCCAGAAGGTGTACAGCTGCTGGGCCAGGTGGACCTCCTGGGCCGCGCGCTTCTCGCCGATCGAGTGGTCGACGGTGATCGCCTGGGGCTGGACCAGGTCGGGTGAGCGGTCGATCAGGCGCTGCGGCCAGGCGTGCGAGGCCTGGTGGCGGCCGTTGTCATGGCCGTTGGCGTAGGCGGTGGCGGCGGTGCCACCGGCCAGGCAGGCCGCGGCAGCGGCGAGGGCGGCGGTGCGGACGAGGGTGCGCGAACGCATGGGTGTTTCTCCTTGAATCGGCCGGTCACGCACCGGTTTCGGGCGTGCCGGGGTGGCCGGCCGGTCCCTTCGACCGGTCGGCGGTCTTGATGGTGTGGCGTCAGATCTGGCGCAGTGCGCCGCCGTCGACGGCCCATTCGGCGCCGGTGACCTGGCCTGCGAGTGGGGAGAGCAGGTAGGCGATGACCCGGGCGACGTCGTCCGGCTCGCCGAGCCGGGCGCTCGGCAGTCGTCGCACCTCGCGTACGAAGTGGTCGATCGCCGCTTCCGGTATGAGGCCGTACTGTTCACCGAGTTGCTCCGCGAAGCCGCCGGGGGCGTCCCACAGCCGGGTGCGGGTCGGGCCGGGGGCGACCACGTTGGAGCGCACCCCGCGCGGGCCGAACTCCACCGCGAGGGTCTTGTTCAGTGACAGCAGGGCCGTCTTGGCGGCGGCGTAGTCCACCAGGGGCACGTCGGGCAGCCGGGCGGCCTCGCTGGTCACGTGGACCAGCGAGCCGCCGTGCTCCAGCAGGGCGGGCAGTGCGGCCCGGGTCATCCGGACGACCGAGTGGAAGTTGAGGTCGAACGCCGTCTGCCACTGCTCGTCGGTCACCGTCAGGAAGCCGGTGCGCGAGGTCAGGCCGCCGACGTTGTTGACCAGGCCGTCCAGGCGTCCGTGCCGGGCCAGTACGTCGGCCACGACCCGTTCGGGCGCCCGCGGATCGGTCACGTCGGCCGCGATGGCGCTCACCCGCGCTGCGAATGCTTCGATGCCCTCGGTGCGGCGGGCCGTGCCGACCACGGTGGCCCCCTCGGCGGCGAGGGTGCGGACCGTGGCGGCGCCGATGCCGGCGGAGGCTCCGGTGACCAGGAAGACCTTGCCGTCGAGTCGGAGATCCATCAGCTGCTCCTTGCGTGTAGGTCGAGTCGGCTGGGTTTGCGGGTGCCGGTCAGGCGAGGCGGCCGCCGCCGTCGACGTGCAGCACGGTGCCGGTGACGTAGGGGTTGTCGATGGCGTAGAACACGGCCTTGATCAGGTCCTGCGGGCTGCCCACCCGGCGGGCCGGGTTGCGCTCGGCGATCCCCCGCAGGAACGCCTCCTTGTCGGCGCCCAGGCCGTCCCAGGAGCCGGTGTCGACGATGCCGGGAGAGACCGCGTTCACCCGGACGGGGGCGATCTCCACCGCCAGCGCCTGCACCAGGAAGGCCAGCGCGCCGTTGGTGGTGGCCATCACCGTGCGCGCGGGCGCCGGCCGCCAGGCGGCCACACCGGAGAAGAAGGTGAACGAGCCGCTCTCGGACACCTGCCCGGCCAGGTGCTTGGCCAGCAGCAGCGGACCGATCACCTTGGCGTCGAACGCCCTCCGGACGTCGGCCGGTTCGAGGTCCTTCAGCGGGCCGTTGGCCGGCATCGCGGCGGTGGAGACCAGGTGGTCGAACCCGCCCACCAGGGCGGCGAAGTCGGCGATCGACCGCTCGTCGGCAAGGTCGAGCGCGAGTACCTCGGACGGCCCGGACAGCTCACCGGCCGTCCACTCCAGCTTGCGCGGGTCCGGACCGGCCAGCACGAGCGCCGCACCGGCCGCCGAGGCGGCCTTGGCGAGCTCGCGCCCGGTGCGCGAACCCGCGCCCACCACGACGAGCCGCTGGCCCTTCAGAGGCGTGCCATCGAACATGAGGAGAACTCCTTCGAGTCATTGGGATCGGCCAGCCACTGCTCCCTCGCAGCGGCCACACCACGACTCTCTCCCGACCTCCCGTGATGAGTCCAAGGCTTGTTCTCTACCACAGCGATAAAATCTGCTCATGGCAATCCCGACGCTCCGGCAGCTCGAATACCTGGTCACTGTGGTCGACACCGGCTCCTTCACCCGCGCCGCCGAGCAACTGCACGTCACCCAGCCCGCGCTCTCCCACCAGATGCGGGCCCTGGAGAGCACGGTCGGCGGCCCGCTGCTCGAACGCCTGCCGCGCTCGGTACGGCTCACCCCGATGGGCCGCGCGGTCCTACCGCACGCCCGCGCCGCGCTCGCCGAGGCCGAACGCCTGCGCACGGTGGCCCGGCGCACGGCCGGCCTTGAGGAGGGCGAGCTGGAGGTCGCCGCCATCTACTCGGTCAGCCTCGGCGTCCTGCCGCCCGTCCTACGAGCCTGGCGCCGCCGCCACCCCGGCGTACGGATTCGACTGCGCGAGTACCCGCACGCCGACCGGCTCCAGGCCGCCATGACCGCCGGCCGCGCCGACCTCGCCATCGGCCCCACACCCGCCGCCTGGGAAGGACCGATCCGCGAACTCGGCACCGAGGAGTTCGCGATCGTCCTGCCCGCCGACGACCCGCTGGCCGAACGCCCCACCGACGCGGTCGCCCTCACCGAACTCGCCGACCGCGCCTGGGTCCACTACGCCCCCGACAACGGCCTCGCCGACCTGCTCGACCACGTCTGCGCCCAGGTGGGCTTCCAACCGCAGGCGGCGATCCGCGCCGAACAGACCTCCGCCGCACCCCTGTTCGCCGCCGCCGGACTCGGCCCGGCCCTGGTGCCCGCCAACATCGTCCCGTCCCACTTCGACGGCGTCCTGCTCCGCCCCGACCCACCGATCCGGCGCACCCTCACCGCCTACACCCGCACCCGCCCCGACCCCCTCACCGTCGCCTTCGCCGACCTCCTCGCCGACCAGGTCCGCGTCAACCCGGCCGGATTCCCGGCGCCCGCCTCGCCCCTCGCCCGGACGGACACCCTCTCGCGCGGCCAGAACCTCTAACCTCGCGTTTTCATGGAGCTGACTGTCCGGCTCGAACAGCTCCGTACACACGAACGGGCGATACCAGATCATCCAGAAACGGACTTAACGTCCTCTGACTTGACTCTGTCGGGGATCTTGGTGTTCGCCTGCGGGTGATCATGGTGGTGCGTCAGTCTCGCGGTGCACGATGACCGCGAGATTTCCGAGGAGTGCGAGATGTCGGTCCGTCCCCGTCCGGGTGCCGAGGTCCCGGTGTTGACGGCGAGAATGGCGCGGGCCAGCAACCCCGTTGGCACGACGGCGATGTGGGTGCGTGACCGTCTCGACGGCCTGTGGCGGGACGAGGACTTCGCCGACTGGTACCCGCGCGACGGCAGGCCCGGGCTCTCGCCGGCCCAGTTGGCCACGGTGAGCGTGCTGCAGTTCCTGCTTGGCCTGTCCGACCGCGATGCCGCCGAGGCCGTGCGCTGCCGTATCGACTTCAAGTACGCGCTTGGCCTCGAACTCGACGACCCTGGCTTCCACCACAGCGTGCTGACCGACTTCCGCGACCGCCTGCTCCAGGGCGGCCGGGCAGACCGCCTCCTCGACCTCGCCCTGGCCCGCCTGAAAGAGGCCGGCCTGGTCCGCGAGCGCACCACCCAGCGCACCGACTCCACCCACGTCCTGGCCACCGTCCGCGACCTGACCCGCCTCGAGCTGGTCACCGCGGCCGTGCGCGCGGCCCTGGAGGAACTGGCCCGCACCGTCGACCACGCGCTGGACGGCCTGGTCGGCGAGGACTGGGGCCGCCGCTACGGCCGGCCGGTCCGCCTGGGCAAGAACCCCACCCGGCCCAAGACCAGGATCAACACCACCGGCGAAGACGCCCGCCGCCTGCTCGAACACCTCGGGCGCAACCACCCGTCCCTGCTTGGCAGGTCCCAAGTCCAGGTCCTGCGGCAGATCCTGGTGCAGAACTACTACTGGGACCCCGCCGGGCGCCTGCGCTGGCGCGACGAGGACGACGGCAGCGGCCTGCCGTCCTCGGCCCACCGGATCGTCTCGCCCTACGACCCGACGGCCCGCTACGCGCGCCGCGGGCAGGTCACCCGCTGGACGGGGTTCCTCGCCCATGTGACCGAGACCTGCTCCGGCGACGGACCCAACGTGATCACCGACGTGGCGACCATGCCGGCCACCAGTGCCGACACCGAGGTCCTGCCCGGCATCCACGCCCGATTGGAACGGCGGAGCCTACTGCCCGACGAGCACCTGGTCGACGGCGGCTACACCTCCCTGCCGCACCTGGAACAGGCTCAGCGCGAACACCGTGTCACCGTCGTCGGACCACTGCCGGGCAACCCCACCCGCCAGCACCGCCAGAAGGAGGGCTTCGCCCGCGACGACTTCCGCATCGACTTCGACCGCCAGGAGGTCACCTGCCCGCAGGGGCAGACCAGTGCCGGCTGGCACGGCCCCTACCCGACCTCCTCGCCGACCGCCGCCCCGCTGATCGTGGCCCGCTTCACCAAGAGCCAGTGCCAGCCCTGCCCGGTCCGGGCCAAGTGCACCAGCTCCCGCGACGCCCAGCGCACCGTGGGCTTCCCTCCGCGCGAGCTGCTCGAACTGCAACTGCGCAACCGCGCCGACCAGCAGGATCCGGCCTGGCACAAGCGATATGCGGTCCGCTCCGGCATCGAGGGCACCATCTGCGAATTCGCCCACGGCCATGGCATGCGCCACTGCCGCTACCGCGGGCAGGCCAAGGCCCACCTGCAGCACGTACTCACCGCCATCGCCGTCAACATCGAACGCCTCAGCAAGCAGGCCCCCGACGAAAGCGCGCCCCCACGACCACCGACGGCCTTCCAGGACCACCTCGACCAGCGGGGCATCCCGCGCCTACGTTCCTGGCGAGCCGTCAGTTGAGAGGGCGGTGACCAAGATCCCCGACAGAGTCAAGCTGAGGCACACCGCCGCCAGCATCATGATCGCCGAAAGCATCCCCCTCGCCGTCGTCTCCAAGACCCTGCGCCACGCAACCCTCGCCACCACGATCAACCTCTACGGCCACCTCTTCAAAGACTCCGCAGACCAGGCCGTCCACGCCTTGGCCCAAGCCCTCGATGGCGCGCAGTACCCCCGCGCCGGCTTTCGACCAGGCCGGATTCTGCACCATCCACCTGTTCGAGGCGCTCGTCCGCGTCTCGCAGATCATCGACAGCGACTACCTTGGTGCGGAACTGGACGGGATCTTCCCCGCCTTGGAGGTCCTCATAGCCCGTCAGCGGCAGGAGCGGGGACTGCCGATTCCGCCCGAGCTCCAGCAGACGCGGGAGAAGTAGTCCGCCTCGGGCGCCCAAGCACCCGCTCGGCTCGGAACTCCGGTGCTCAGGTGCGCGGTTGCGCGGTTGCGCGGTTGCGCGGTTGCGCGGTTGCGCGCCGCGCTCGGCGAGCATGCGGGTCATCATGTCGATCTCGGCGACCTGGCTGGCGACGATCGTCTGGGCGAGGCGCTTCTCAGCGGGGTTGCGGGCCAGGGCGAGGTAGCCCTGGGCCATCACGACGCCGCCCTTGTGGTGGTCGATCATCAGCTGCAGGTAGAGGATCTCGGCCTGCTTGCCGGAGGCGGAACGCAGCTGGTCCATCTCGGTGTTGGTGGCCATGCCGGGCATCAGGGAGCCGTCGTGGGCTTGGTACGGGTCCATGTGCATCCGGGCCATAGGGACGGCGGGGCTGGAGTGGGTCAGGTGCCACTGGTCGAGCCGGCCGGTCAGCATGCCGCGCTGGTTGGCCTGAGCGTTGATCACATCGAAGGCCACCTGCCGCACCTCCGGGTCGGTGGTGCGGTCGCGCACGATGAACGACAGGTCGACGGCCTGCTGATGGTGGGTGGCCATGTCCCGGGCGAACCCGGCGTCCGCCGAATCGTCCGCAGGCACCGTGACTCCGGTGGCGCTGCTTGTCGTGGCGCCAAAGCCCGCTGAGGGCCCGCGTCACAGCCGGCGCCGAACCGCCGTCCTTCCGCGTCGCTGGCCGGCGGCCCTGTCCGGCCCGTGGTCTGCCGCGCCGCACGGCTTTCCGGGACCGGGTCACCGCTCGCGGCGGACGGCAAGCAGCGCCGCGTCGTCGGTCAGTCCGTTGCCGACGTACGTCCGCACGTCCACGAGCAGCTCGTCCAGCAGGGTCTCCGGCTCCCGGTGCGGCAGCACGGCCAGTCGCTGGGCGAGCGGGTAGAACCGGTCCGCCGCGTCCCGCGCCTCGGCCACGCCGTCCGTGTAGAGCAGCAGCAGGTCGCCGCGGTCGAAGGTGAGCGGCCGGGCGCGGTAGTCACCGCCGACCAGGCCCAGCAGCCCCAGCGGCGGGGCATACGCGAGCGGCGTCACCTCGCTGATTTCGGCGTCGTGGCAGAGCAGGGGTGGCGGATGCCCGCAGTTGACCACGATCGCCGGTCCCGGCACCTCGGGGACACCCACCAGAACCGCCGTGACGAACTCCTCGCTGGCCGGACGACGCGCCAACGCCGCGTCCAGCCGCCCGGCCACCGCCGCCAGGTCCGGCTCGGCCCGTGCCGCCTCACGGAACACCCCCAGCACGTCGGCGGCGGTCTCCACCGCCCCCAGACCCTTGCCGCACACGTCACCAAGCAGTAGCCGCACCCCGTAGGGGGTCCGGATCACCTCGTACAGATCCCCGCCGATCCGCGCCTCGGCCTCCGCCGCCACGTAGCGCACTGCCACCAGGAGCGGACCCATCCGCCGGGGAACCAGGCGCAGCAGGGCCTGCTGCGCGGCCTCGGCCACCGTGCGCACCCTGACCAGTTCCCGTTCCTGGGTCGTCACCAGCAGGACGTTGGCGCAGGTGAAGAGGCTGATCACGACGACCGTGGCCGCCGCGGTCGCGATGACGACCGGGGGCACCTGGGTGTCGTAGAACGCCAGGCCGACCACGAGCACGGTGGCGGCCAGTCCGGCCGCCAGCGGGACCGCGGCCCGGCGGGTGCCCGCGCCCGCCAGCACGGGAACGGCGGCGAGCACGGGGGCGAACGTGATGCCGGGCCCGGTCGAGAAGTCCGCCGCCACAGCCGCCGCCACCAGCAGGTAGCCGCCGATCCTGAACCAGCGCGACCAGTTGGCGGGGAGCGGCAACGGCCGCCACGTTCTCTTCAAGACACCGGACACCGGCCTGCCCTTTCGTCCCGCTCGCCCGCACCGCGCTCTCCCCCACTCCAGAGTCACCCCCCTGCCGCTCCCCCGCGACATTGCTCCCGCGTGGCGCGCCGGGAGTGGGCCGCCTCCTCAAGGCCGAAGCCGACGGCCTGCTCGCAACTGACATTTCCACTCGACGCCTGTCAGGGCCTGCTCCGGCTCCGTCGAGGCTGGTGGCAACGTATTGGTGACGCGTTACCGGGTGGCCGGGCTATGGAAGGCGGTGTTGGGGGCGTCTTGGAGCCGGGCGAAAGCGAAGGTGCCCGGACGGAGCGTGGGGGGGACCGTGCGAATGCTCGGCACGTTCCTGCTGGACCCGGCCGAAGACGGCGTACGAGCACAGCGAGAGTCGGCGAACTACGTCACCGGTGCTGCGGACGCCACTCGAAGAGCAGCACGGTCGCGTCGTCCCGCAGGTGGTTGCGCTGGTGGTCGAGGATGGCGTGGATGAGCAGCCGCAGCACCTCGGCCGGGAGCTGGCCGGCAGCGGAGGAGCGGATGATGAAGTCGGTGAACCGGTCGAGGCCGAACTCCGCACCGTCCGTGTCGCGTGCCTCCACGACGCCGTCGGTGTAGAGCAGGACGCGGTCGCCCGGTTCCAGGGTCGTCTCGTGGACCTGCCGGACTTCCGGGGCAAGGTGGCTGGCCAGGCCGATCGGGGGCTGCGGAGGGCTGTCCAGCGCTCCGTGGAGCACCCGCTCGGCACGGATCAGCAGCGGCTGCGGGTGACCGCAGTTGACCCACTGCAGCACCCCGGTCTCCGCGTCGAGCCGGCACAGCACACCGGTGCAGAGACGGTCGGGCAGCCAGTGGGCGAGCGCCTGGTCGACGGAGCCGACGATGTCGGCCGGGGCGCCGCCGGCGCGGCGGGCGTTGCGCGCCGCGGCCATGGCGACCGACGTGGTCAGCCCGGCGGTCAGATCGTGACCCATGGAGTCGAGGATCATGGTGTGCAGCACGTTCTTGATCACCGAATGGTCGAAGGCGTCGCCGGCGATGTCGTACGCCGGTTCCAGGACCGCGGTCGAGACGCACCGGCTGCTGCCGACGGTGTGGGGCGGCAGGAAGGCCCGCAGCATCTCGGCGGGCAACCCCATGGTCGCGGTGCGGGCCAGGGAGGAGAGCCAGTCGCTGTAGGTGCGCTTGGAGGTGATGAGCATGCCGAACAGATGGGCCAGCATCCGGCTGCGGCCCATCCGCACCCCGTCGAGCGAGGCACACCGCACCGCCAGCACGCCCAGTCGCTCCGCACCGTCGACCAAAGGCATCCAGACGATCACGCCGCCCCAGCCGGCGTCGACCACCCGCGGCGAGACCGTACGGTACGCCCAGCCGGCTGGCGAGCGGTCCACCGGCAGCGGCTCCAATGCCTCGTCGAGCGGGATGAGCAGCCGTTGTTGCAGGTCGACTAGGTAGATCAGCGCGGCCTCCAGGCCCAGGGCCGAGGCGCACCGGTTCGCCAGATCGGGCAGTTCCACTGGCAGGGCCGTCTGCGCCTCGATGAGCAGCTCTTCCAGCAGACTCTCGTCGACGACGGCGTCGGTACCGGCGCCCGCGTGCGGTGGCTCCGACACGGGGATCACCCCTTCCGCCTCCCCAGTCTCACACCAATCCCGCCCCCTCTCACCTCAGCCACGATCGCGCTGGGTGTGGCCGCGGCGACGGCCTAGCAGGCGACCTCCCCGAGCGCACGGAGGGCGTGGCCGAGCCGAGCGGCGGACCCGGAATTGCAGCGGAAGACCCTGCGGCCTTATGGGGTCCTACCCTCTGGTGTACGGCGCGACAGCGGTTTCCGCATTATCCGGAAGGGCCGTTCGTCGGCATAGGGTCTCCTGCGTGTCGTCGGCGTGCAGGAGACACGATGCGCCCCGGCTTCGAGCCAGCGCGCCTGCGGGGCGGCGGGTCGGTGGCCGTCCACGCGGTTCGAGGTCGCGCGACGCCGGCTGCCGGTATTCCGGTGGTGGAAGATCCTCCAGGCTCTGCCTCGGCCGGCCCGTGGGAGTGCCAGGTCGCGCACGGTGGCGACGGAGGCACACTCGGGCTCCGGGGCGCGGTGGGCCGCGACCGGTCCGGGGTACCGGGCCCTGACACTCCCGCTAATGTCCCGATAAAATGACCACCTCAGGTGTGCCGGGAAGTCTGGTCGGCTCGGGGGACGACTGCGGCGATCGGCGGCGGTGACCCCGCTCGTTGTGATGGGGTCTGCCACTGATGCATGCCGTGGGGATCGTCCTCGTCCTGGTGGTCCTGGCGACCACCGTGGCCACCTTCGCCCGGCGCCTGCGCATACCCGCGCCCTCGCTGCTGGTATTGGCCGGCCTCGCAATCGCGCTGATCCCCGGCGTACCCGCGCTGCACGTCCCGCCCCAGGCCATCGCCCTGGTCGTGCTCCCGCCCCTGCTCTACGCCTCCGCCGAGGAGCTGTCCCTGCGGGACCTGCGCACGGTGTGGCGCCCGGTGACCATCCTGTCCTTCGGTCTGGTCTTCGCCTCCGCCGCCGCCGTCGGCTACGCGGCGGTCGCGCTCACCGGGATGCCGCCCGCGATGGCGTTCGTCCTCGGCGCCGTGCTGTCCAGCACCGACCCGGTCGCCGTCACGGCCCTCGGCCGCCGCCTCGCGCTGCCCGGGCGCGTCCAGGTCCTCGTGCAGGCGGAGAGCCTGTTCAACGACGCCACCTCGCTCGTACTGTTCAAGGTCGCCGTCGGCGTCGCCGTGGCCGTCGGCGGCACGGTGAACCTCCCTGAGGCCGGCGGTGAGCTCGTGCTGCTCGGCGGAGGCGGCAGCCTGATCGGCGCCGCGGTCGCGGGCCTGGTGTGGCTGGTGCGCCGCCGTACCACCGACCCGGTGCTGGAGACGGTGATCGCCCTCGTCACCCCGTACGCCGCCTATGTCCTCGCGGAGTCCGCACACACCTCGGGCGTCACGGCGGTCGTGATCGCCGGTGTCCTGCTCGGCCGCTCCAGTCACCGCCTCACCGACGCGCACTCCCGGCTCCAGCTGAACGCCGTCTACGCCGTCGTGGTGTTCCTGCTGGAGAGCGTCGTCTTCAGCATCGTCGGCCTGGAACTGCCCACCCTGGTCCGGGCCCTGCCGGCCGGCCGGGGATGGTGGCCGCTTCAGGCGCTCGCGCTGGCCGCCGTCCTCATCGCCGTGCGCGTCCTCTGGACGCTGCCGCTGACCCGCGCGGTCAAGCCCACCCGCGGGGGGCTGTCCTGGCGGGTCGCCGGGGTGGTCACCTGGGCGGGCACCCGCGGCGTCATGCCACTGGCCGCGGCCCTGTCCATCCCGCTCACCGCCGACAACGGCAGCACGCTCGCCGGACGCCCCCTCGTCCTCGTCCTGACGACCTCGGTCGTCGTGTTCACCCTCGTCGTCCAGGGCCTGACCCTCGCCGCGGTGGTCAACCGCTCCGGACTCGCCCTGGAGCCCGAACACACCGCCCAGGAGGAGGACGATGCCCGCGACGCCCTCAACCACGCCGCCCTCGAGCACGTCGACCACCTCGCGACCCTGGAGGTCATGCCCGCCACCGCCGTCGACCGCGTGCGCCGCGGCCTCACCGCCCGCCTCGACCACACTGCCGAAACTCCCGACGGCACCACCGCCGACGCCACCTACCGCCAGCTGAGGCGCGAGGTGATAGCCGTCCAGAGCACCGAACTGCACCGCCTCTACGACGAGCACCGCATCAGCGACACCACCCGCCGACGCCTCCAGCACGACCTCGACCGCGAGGAAGCCGCCCTCGGCTCCCGCTGACCCCGCACGGACCCGGCCGGTGCCCGGCTGGTGCCCAGATCAGGCCGCCTCCACCGGCCGGCCGGACGACTCCAGTGCGGCACCGGCCTGGTCCGCGAGCGTCACCGCCACCAGCAGCGCCTGGCGGCCGGGCCGGCTCCCGGGCACGGCATCGAGCATGAACCGCCCCACGTACCGGCCGTGAGCGAACACCCTCAACTCGACCTCGCCGTCCGGCATCCCCAGCTCGTCGGTCGCCCACTCCTTGCGCCCGACGACGATGGACCCGTCCTGCTCCAGACGCGGCGGGCGCCCCAGCAGCGAACCGTGCTCGAAGCGGCAGCCGCGCAGACCGAGCAGGTCGACCAGCTCGGCCCGCACGTGGTCCACCACTACCGGCGCCGACCTGGAGCGCGCCACGACCGCCGCCTCGTGGATCCGGGCGAGATAGCCGGCATCGGTCACAGCGACGACCTCGAACCGCCGGGCACGCGCCGCCAACTGCGAAACCGCCAGCCCGACCGCCAGCAACAGCACCGCGGTGACGACGTCCGAGGAATTGCTGATCGTGAACCGCTCGAAGGGCCGGGTGAAGAAGAAGTCGAACCACGCGGCGGCACTCAGCGCCGCGACCGCACCAGCCGCCCGATGCCCGACCGCCGCCACCGCAACCACCGCCACCACCAGCAGCAGAGCCACATTGGTGTTGGCCAGGTGCCCGCGCAACGGCAACAGCACCGCACTCAGCGCAAGCGGGACCACCACCGCCACGAGCAGGGAGAACGGCCCTCTCATCACGTACCGGTGCATCGCACACCTCCACCTTCCGGTGTAGCAGGACACGGACCGGGCGCAAGCCACAGAACAGCGCATTAACGCGATCCATGCGCTCGCGCGTCCCAGCACGCCACGCCGACAGATTGCCTTTCCGGGCTCACGACCACCAGGAGTTGTCCGGCTTCCCCGGCCTGCCCATGAACGACATCCGCGTCAGCTGCAGCCCACAAAGAGGCGGGTATGACGGCACCTGGAGGGGTGATCGTGACCAGACTGCTCGATCCCGGTTGCCTGCCCCAGTGAACCAGCCTCGACACAAAAGCCCACCGCATCGCCGGCCGGCAGTCCGTGAGCCTGCGTGCCCAACCTCATCTCCCAGCGCTCAGGAACACACCCCCGGCCCCGCTATCCCCTGCCCGTCCTCCACCGCCCTGGCGCTGCATCAAAATGGCAGTCCCACTGACAAGGATGACCTTGCCCACCTGCTCGCCCGCTTCCAGCACCTGATGTGCGGCAGCGGCCTCGGCCATCGGCGGGACCCGGTCGACCACCGGTTTGACCACGCCCTCCTCGACCAGCGGCCAGACGTGCTCGCGCACCGCCGCCACGATCTCCGCCTTCTCCGCGAGCGGACGGGCGCGCAGGGTGGTACCGACCACGGCGACCCGCTTGGTGAGCACGGTGGCGAGGTCGAGCTCGGCCTTCGCACCGTCCTGGAGGCCGATGATCACCAGGCGACCGTTCACCGCCAGTGCGTCCACGTTCCGCTGGAGGTACGTGGCGCCCATGATGTCCAGGATCACGTCCACCCCCACGCCGCCGGTGGCCTCACGCACCGCCTCGACGAAGTCCTGCTCGCGGTAGTTGATCCCGACATCCGGCGGCCGCCCGGCCGTGAAGGTTCCTACCGGGAGAGGAACGAACGCACCCCGCGGATGTCCGCACCTGTCCCGCTGCCCTAGGCTTGCGCTTTCGGTTGACGTCCGGCAAGGAGAGAAGAATGGCGGGCCCATGCGAACTGCCCCCGGACGAGGTCCTGGTGCAGCGCCTCCGCGACGGTGACGAGGAGACGTTCGCCTTGGTCCTGGACTCCTGGTCGGGCGGCATGCTTCGGCTCGCCACGTCGTTCGTGTCAACCAAGGACTCCGCCGAGGAGGCCGTCCAGGACACCTGGCTGGCGGTCATCAGGGGCATCAACGGCTTCGAGGGCCGCGCGTCCCTGAAGACGTGGGTGTACCGGATTCTCGTCAACACCGCCAAGGCGCGCGGCACGAAGGAGAGCAGGACCGTTCCCTTCGCCAGCCTGCTGCCGGAGGAGGAGGAAGGGCCGACGGTCGATGCCGAGCGATTCCGCGCCCCCGGCGAGCGGTACGCCGGGCACTGGGTCACCGGGCTGGAACCGCGTCCCTGGCCCATCCCCGAGGACCACGTGCTGCGCGGCGAGGTCCGCGCGGTGATCGCGGAGGCGATCGACGAGCTCCCGCCCCGCCTCCGTACCGTGGTCACCCTGCGCGACGTCGCGGGGTACGACTCCGACGAGGTGTGCTCGCTCCTTGAGATCTCGCCGGGGAACCAGCGTGTCCTCCTCCATCGGGGCCGGGCCCTGCTGCGCCGTAAGCTGGAGTCGTACATGTCTGGTGCCGATGACGTCGCGGGCGGGAGGGGACGGGCGTGAACTGCAACGACTTCGTGGAGCTGGTGACCGAGTTCCTCGACGGCGCCTTGTCCGAAGGGGACGAGCGGCGCTTCATCGAGCACCTGGCGGAGTGCTCGGGGTGCGAGAACTACCTCGACCAGTTCCGTCAGACGATCGCCACCACGGGCGAACTGACCCCGGACGGCATCTCGCCGGACGCCAGGCAGCACCTCCTCTCCGCCTTCCGGGACTGGCAGCGGGACGTGTAACGCTCGTGCGGTGCGCCCGCTCCGAACGTGCATGACTGTGCTCAGAAGACTCTTGTTCGGCGTCGTCGCCGGACTGCCCGGTGGCGCGGTCGTCGCGCTCGCGACGGACCCGCCGTGGATCCGGTGGGCCGGGCACGCGGTGGTGCTGGGAGCCGTGCTCGGCCTCCTGTTCGGCGAGCACCGGCAGAGCAACGGCTCGGCCTTCTCCGTCGGTCTGCTCATCGGCATGCTCGACTGGGTGACCTGGACCCTCACCCTCGCCCCCGTCCTTGAGGGGGACACGCTGTCGTGGACGATCGCGGTGGCCGTGGCGCGCTTCCCCGAGCTCGTCGGCGCCGCCCTGTTCGGCGCGGTCACCGGGCTCGTGTTCCACGCCCTGTCGACCTGGCTCCCGCCGCGCCCGGCACTCCAGCGGGCCAAACCCCATGTGGTGATCGTCGGTGGTGGCGGGGTGTCCTACGGCTTCCTCTGGTGGGTACTGGGCAATCTGACGCTGCTTCCCGTCCTGCTCGGCGAGGCACCCCGGTGGGGCGCCGCCGCGTTGGCCGAGTCCTTCCCCTCGCTCGTCGGCCACCTCGCCTACGGCGCCGTACTCGGCCTGGTGTACCAGCGGTTGGAGGAGCGGGTCAGCCCGTGGCACCGGTCCCGCAGCGAGGCGGCCGCGGTGCGGGCGGCGGCGCGTCACGAGCAGACGCTGAGCGCGGCGCCCGCGCTGTGGAGCCTGACCGCGTGCGTGGCGCTGCTGATTCCGATCCTGGTGTCGTAGGGGCTGTTGGCCCGGGAGGATCCGGAACGTCGAGGCGTGGGTGGCGACATGCCACCCGCTCCTCGACTTTTCCGTGCGACCCGACTCCGTCAGGCGCGCTGCTTCAGCTCGGCCGCGCCGAAGGAGACGCCGAAGCGCTCGCACCAGATGGTCACCGTGGAGAACTTGTTCAGGTCGGTGCCGGCAGGGATCGCGTAGTTCTGGTTACCCTCGTTGCCCTTGAGGGCGCCGAGATCGATGTGCTTGCCGTCGTCGAGATTGCCGCCGCCGTTCTTGTTGACCGGCTGGTCGCTGAGCCACACGTGCAGGGCCGGGCCGTCGGAGGTGTGCAGGTTCGTCAGGCGCAGGGTCAACTTCCCGTCGGCGAGCTGCTGGATCTCGACCGAGCCGCTGGTCTCGTGCTCGTGCGAGATGAACGCCCCGTTCGCCACCTGCTTGACCGTGCCCGCCTGCTGGCCGGCGGCCGCGGGAGGCGCCTCGTCCACGCGGTTCGTGGTGAACAGCTTCCAGGGCTGGAAGAGGTACAGAGCGACGGCTGCCACGACGACGACGGCGGCGGTGATCCAGAGGGCGTTGCGGCGCTTGCTGCGACACATGAGAGTTTCCGTTTCTTCTCAGGTGTTCGTGGGCGCCGAGGCGGCATCGACGACTGCCTCGGCGCCCTGGGCGCTGGGCGCTGGGCATTCAGAGACGGAAAGAGCGGCGAACGTTACAGACGAACGTCCGCCGCTCCGGTCCGTCTACGACTTTCAGCAGTTCTCGGCGGGGTGCGCCTGCTCAGCAGGGGTGGCCGGGGAGCCCGTGGCTGCGGGAGCGGCCACGCGGGCGCGGCGCAGCTCGTCGGCCTCGTCGCGGACGGCGTCGAGCCGCACTTCGAGCATGCCGACGCGCTCGCGGTAGCGCTCCAGCTCGGCCCGGACGAACTCGGCGTCGGCGACCTTGTGCGCGGCCTCCTCGCGGATCGCGGTGGTCTCCTCGGTGAACTTCTGGGTCGCGGCGTCGAGTGCGGCGACGGCCATGTCGGCCGCCTCCTCGGCGAGCATGGCGCGCTCCTCGGCGGCGAGGATGCGCTGCGCGGAGGCTCGGGTGACAGTCTCGATGCGGGCCTCGGCCGCCGCGGAGTCGGTGATGATCGCCAGCTCCTCGATGTAGGCGGGGAGATCGGCGGAGAGCTGCTTGATGAGCGCGACGACGGTGTCGCGGGACTGGGCGCCCTCGCCGCAATCGGCGGTCGCCATGGAGGCCACGGCCTCCATGGCCTCCTTCATCGAGCCCATCTCATCGTGCACGGCTTCCTCCGGCGCCGGGGCGGGTGCCGGCTCGGATGCCTCGGCTGCGAGGGCGTGTCCGTGCTCCTGGGACACGACCTCGGCCCCGGGTACGAAGGAGGTTGGCCACGACTGCCCGGCGGCCGGTGCGGACTGAGCGGAGCCCTTCACCTCCTCCTGGGCCGCCTTCTCGGCCTCGGCCGCCGCGCGCTTGTCCTCCTTGCGCTGCTGCCGCTTGGCGCGGAACTTCCGGAACGCGCCGAGCGCGTTGTGGTCAGGGTGGCCGCAGTAGCGGGAGGCCGGTCCCTCCGCGCCGGGCGCCTTCGGCTCGGGCGCGTGGGTGCAGCCCGGGTAGGCGCAGGTGGGAACGGTGTCGACGGTCTCGACAGTCATGATTCCTAGCCTTTCGTTGCTGATGTCAGCGGTTCCGGGTGCTCGAAGTCCAAGCGGCAGCTGGCGTCCTCGAGCAGCCGGGCCGTGTGGAGCGGGTTCCACGTCATGAACGTGGTGTTCCGGTTGGTGAAGTCGTTGGCAGGGCCGCCGGAGCCCGGATCGAGATGCGAGGGCCCGGGACCGGCCCCTCAGATCCAGCCGGCGTCCGCCTGCGGCGGGATGACGTACCCCTCGACGACCTGCTTGGCGACGGAGCTGTTGTCACCCAGTCAGATCGGCCCGGCGATGACGAGGATGTCGGCGGCCATCACACGCTGGCAGATCGACGGCCACGCGTCGATCTGCCAGCCGTGCTCGGTCATGTCCGGCCCACACCCCGGTGGGGGTCTCGTCGTCGATCGGCTGCAGGTGCTCGACCTGCACCCCCTGCGTCTTCGTGATCCGCGAGCCGAGCTCGATCAGGCCCTGCGTACGGCTCCGCTCGGGGCTCTTCTTCAGCGTGCAGTTGAGGAACAGCGCACGCAGGTCGTTATGGCTCATACCCGTCAGTGCCGCCGAACGGCCGAACGTTACAAGTGGGTTCGGCAGGAGCGCGACCGGGTGTCGGCGTACTCGTTGAAGGACTCTGTCACTGATCTTGTGATGGGGCTGTGGTCACCGGAAGCGGTCCGTCCCGCGGAGAGGGCATCGCCGCCTCGGCGACCAACGGCTGCGAGCAGCCGGGGGTGCGACGGTCCCGGACCGGAGCCGCGGCCCCTCGTCGTCCTCGGCGTCAAGGTGGCCGCATCCACCGCCTGGGAGATCCTGAAGGAGGCCGGCATCCCACCAGCACCCGAGCGCACGTCCAGCACCTGGGCCGACTTCCTGCGCTCCGCTACGACCGGCAGGTCGCCCTCAGTCCGCCGCGCCCGCGGCGCCCCTGTGGCCATCGGTGATGCCATGGGGCTGTCGCCCGAGGACCTCCGCGAGGCGGTGCGGGTCCTGCGGATCCTCACCGCCCAGGGGTCAGCCTCCGACTGACCGGCACGGTCGACCGGAGGCTGACCCCTGGGCGGAGGCACTGTCCGACGGGGGTCAGCGAACAGGCACCTCGAAACCGAGGGCGGCCAGGACTTCCTCGGCGGCCTGCTGGTCCTGCTCGTGTCCCGCTCGGACAGGCCGCGATGCTCGCTCCTGTGGCCACTGTGTCGCCGGACCCGCCTGTTGCCGTCCGATCCGCCCGATGCCTCCGGGCCACGCCTCAGCGGAGGCCGGAGAGCATGCTCCGGTCGAACGGAGTGAGCTCGTGGGTGCGACCGCCGAGGGTCTTCGCGGCCCAGTCGGGATCTCCGAGCAGGGCGCGACCCACCGCGACGAGGTCGAACTCGTCTCGCTCCATCCGGTCCAACAGGCGGTCGATCGCGGTGACTTCGGCCTTCTCACCGTGGAGCGCCTGGATGAACTCGTTGTGCAGGCCGACCGATCCGACGCTGATCGCGGGCCTGCCGGTGAGCTTCTTGGCCCAGCCCGCGAGGTTGAGGTCGGAGCCGTCGAACTCCGGCTGCCAGTATCGACGGGTGGAGCAGTGGAAGGCGTCGACCCCGGCCTCGGCGAGCGGGGCCAGGATGGCTTCGAGGTCCTGCGGGCTCTCGGCGATCCGGGCCCGGAAGTGGCCCGACTTCCACTGCGAGGTACGGAAGATGATCGGGAAGGACGGCGAGACGGCCTGCCGGCAGGCGGCCACGATCTCGGCGGCGAAGCGGGCCCGGGAGGCGGCGTCGCCGCCGTAGCCGTCGCTGCGATGGTTGGTGTGGGCCCACAGGAACTGGTCGATGAGGTAGCCGTGGGCACCGTGGATCTCGATGCCGTCGAACCCGGTCGCCTCGGCCGCCGCCGCCGCGGTGACGAAGGCGCCGACGACCGCGTCCAGCTCCCGCCGGGCCATCTCCTGGCCGTGCGGCGAGTCGTCGAGGGGAACGCCCGAGGGGCCGATGCGCGAGGCTTCGCTCGCGGGGGAGGCGTCGGCGGACTTGGCCATGCCCATGTGCCACAGCTGCGGAACGATCCGCCCACCGGCCAGGTGCACCGCCTCCACCACAGCGGACCAGCCCGCCAGCGCCTCATCGCCGTGGAACCGTGGCACCCGGTCGTTGTCACCGGCCGCAGGGTGGCCGACGTAGGTGCCCTCGGTGATGATCAGGCCCACCCCGCCCGCGGCCCGCCGGGCGTAGTACTGCGCCACATCGGCACCGGGAACGCCACCGGGCGAGAACGCGCGGGTCATCGGAGCCATCGCGATCCGGTTGGGCAGCGACATGCTCCCCACCGAGAACGGACGGGCGAGCACGTCCGTGGCACGCGCAGCTGAACTGCCGACTGTCACTTGGGTTCCTCCAGAATTCGTCGTACGGGCGCGACGCCGCGGGCATGGGTTCGGTGGCCCGGCCGCGGCGTCGGACGGGACGCGGCCGGGGCCACCGATGGGGCCTTCGGTCAGGCGGGGAGCTCGAAGCCGAGCGCCTTCAGGGCCGCTTCGGCCGCCTGCTGGTCCTGCTCGTAGCTGCCGCCGGAGATGCCCAGGCCGCCGATGAGCTTGCCGTCCAGAAGGATCGGGTAGCCGCCGCCGACGGCCATCAGCCGGGGGTGCTGGGCGAGGGGCGCGACCTTCGGGTCGCCGAGGTAGTCGTTCCAGACGTGGGTGGGGTAGCCGAAGGAGGCCGAGGTCCACGCCTTGTCGACGGCGACCTCGGCCGCGAGGAACGGGGTGGAGTCGGTGCGCTGGAACGCCTTGAGGTGGCCGCCGGCGTCGGTGACGGCCACGGATACCTCGAAACCGATCTCGGCGGCGGCGGTCTTCACCGCCTGGATGAGGGCGTTGGCGGCCTCCAGGGTGACGGAGGCGGCGGAGGTGGACTTGATGAGGGATGCGTTGATCATCGCTGCCTTCTTGGCGCTGTGGTGCGTGGTCGCGACGGCTGGTGACGAGGCGTCGGGATGTCCGGCGTCAGTGCGGGAACGCGGGGCCCGAATCCGCTGGGCTCGTCCCGTCGTGGTTACGACCGTAGGTCCGTGGGGGTGGTTACCCGCAAGGGCAGGTACTTCCCATTGGGAAGTACTACGTCCGTGCACCGAAAGGCGCGGGCGGCGGCCCGCCCGGCTGCGGTCACATGGCGCAACCGACCGGCTGGTGATCGGCCGCCAGGGCGGCCACCGGGGCCTCGGCGGGCGAGTGGACGTGCTGGTCGACAAGGGCGAGCAGAGCGCGCAGCGCCGCGCTGGGACGGCGCGCCGTCACGGTGGCGACCTCCAGGGTCCACAGCAGCGGGCTCCCGGTGAGCGGGCGGACGCGCAGCCGCGGATCGTCGGAGGGCGCCGCGAACGCCGGCATCAGTGACACGCCGAGGCCGTGCCGGACGTAGTCGGCGGCGGTCGCGATGTCGGCCACCTCGACCGCCACCCGGCGCTCCAGCCCGGACGCGGCCATGGCCTGGTCGACGACGCAGCGGTTGCCGTACCCCACCGGGGAGTCGATGAACGGCGCCTGTGCGAGTGCCTCCAGGTCCACCTGGTCCCGGTCGGCGAGCGGGTGGCCGGCCGGAACCAGAGCCAGGAAGGGGACGGACGCGAGCCGTCGGACCGTCAGGCCGACCGCAGGCCGGCGCGGCATCGACAGGAACGCGACATCGATCAGCCCGTCGAGCAGCGACTGGGCGAGCCCCGCCGAGCCGCTGGTGGCGGCCATCATCCGGATCGCGACGGCGGGGTGCTCGGCGTGGAAGCGTCCGATCAGGGCCGGCATGTCGAGGATCCCGATCGAGGTCATCGTCCCGACTGCCACGGTCCCGCGCAGCCCACCGCGAACCTGGTCCACGGCGTCACGGGCCGACTGGACCGCGGCCAGCGCTGCCCGGGCCTCGGGGAGCAGGGCCGCGCCGGCATCCGTGAGGGACACGTGCTTCGAGCTGCGTTCGAACAGGGGCGCATCCAACTCTCTTTCCAGAATGCGGATTCCGGCGGACACGCCGGACTGCGCGACGTGCAGGCGGCGGGCGGCACGGGTGAAGTTCAGCTCCTCGGCGACCACCAGGAAGTACTCGAGATAGCGCAGTTCCATGGCGCAAGTATCCGCAATCCTGATCGGTGCGAGCATGAACACGTGTTGGACAGGATCGATCGGCCGAGGTGATCGTGAGGTTCGCATCCCACCTCCCCCGACCGATCGGGAACCTCCATGACCGCGACCGCGTCCGCACAGCCCGCCCGCACCACCCCGACCCCTGCCCGGCATGCTGCCACGCCCCGCCCCGGAGCCCTCGGCCATGGTGCGGGCTTCTGGGTCGTCGCCTTCGCGTTCTGGGCGACGATGGCCTTCTCGGCCGTCCCCACACCGCTCTGGGTGCTGTACCAGCACCGTGACGGCTTCTCAACCTTCATGATCACAGTGGCGTTCGCGGCCTATGCGCTCGGTGTCGTGGTCAGTCTGTTCCTGGCCGGGCACCTGTCCGACCGGCTCGGGCGACGGCGTGTCCTGTTCCCCGCTGTCCTGGTCGAGATCGTGGCGGCGGCCGTCTTCCTGTCCTCCACTTCGCTGTCCGCACTCATCACCGCACGCGTCATCGCGGGCCTGGGCACCGGCATGATCACCGCGACGGCAACCGCCTACCTGTCCGAACTCCACGCCACGGCCCGCCCGGACGCCGGCCGAGCGCGCTCCGAGCTCGTCGCGACCACCGCCAACATGGGCGGCCTCGCCGGCGGTCCACTCGTCTCCGGGCTCCTCGCCCAGTACACCCACCAGCCCCTGCGACTGCCCTACGTGGCCTTCCTCGCGGCGCTGGCCGTGAGCGCCGTCGGGGTCGCCCTCGTCCCCGAGACCCGCCGACCCGACGGCGAACGACGCCCCTACCGGCCGCAGCGCGTCTCGGTCCCCGCCCACGCCCGGTCGGCCTTCTTCGCCGCCTGCGCCGCGGCCCTGGCCGGCTTCTCCGTCCTGGGTCTGTTCACCTCGCTGGCGCCCAGTTTCGTCGCCGGAACCCTGCACCACCCCGCCCGCGCGCTGGCCGGACTCGTGACCTTCCTCGCCTTCGGCGCGGCCGCCACCACCCAGATCGCCCTGGCGCGCGTCGCCGTCCGCCACCAGATCTCCACCGGCGTGACCCTCACCGCCGTCGGTCTGGCCGCGGTCACCACCGCCGTCTAGTCCCAACGCCGTGTAGATAGAGCCTGCGGGTTCCGGTCACGGGTCTGGTGTCGTCAGGATGTCGATGCTGATGGTGGCCTTGTAGCTGG
>NZ_JBICZB010000090.1:0-28244 GCF_043201815.1 Kitasatospora sp. NPDC048296 | reverse complement strand
GGACCGCCTTCCAGCGGGCCCTCCGGGCGCTTCGTTCTTTCGTGTTTCCAGCTTATCAGATGTTTTCCGCTCCGTTTTCCGGAGTTTCATTCATCCGATTTGGCTTTCGCCTTTCGGCGCTCCCGAACTCTATCAGAGTTTCTCGGTCCGTTTTCCCGGCCGTTCTCGAATTCAGATTCGAGGACTTCCTTGGGGCTCGTCCCGTGGGGCAACCCGGAGAACATTACGCACCGGGTCGCCCCACGTCAAACCAGCCTCAGACGGGGTCGGAGCAGGCTCAGACCTCGACGACAACCGGCAGGATCATCGGCCGGCGGCGGTAGTTGTCCGCGACCCACTTGCCGATGGTCCGACGGACCAGCTGCTGCACCTGGCGAGGCTCCAGCACGCCGTCGCTGGCCGAGCGGTCCAGGGCCTCCTGGAGCTTGGAGGCCACCGGCACGAAGGCACTGTCCTCGATGCCGGAGCCGCGGGCCTGGATGGTCGGACCGCCGACGATCTTGCCGTTGGTCGAGTCGACCGCGACGAAGACCGAGATGAAGCCCTCCTCGCCGAGGATCCTGCGGTCCTTGAGCGAGGCCTCGGTGATGTCGCCGACCGAGGCGCCGTCCACGTAGACGTAGCCGGCCTGCACCTTGCCGACGATCCGGGCGACACCCTTCTCCAGGTCGACGCAGACGCCGTCCTCGGCGATGACCACGCGGTTGCGCGGCACACCGGTGGCGATGCCCAGTTCGGCGGCGGCCCGCAGGTGGCGCCACTCACCGTGGACCGGCATCAGGTTGCGCGGCTTGCAGATGTTGAAGAAGTAGAGCAGCTCGCCGGCCGAGGCGTGGCCGGAGACGTGCACCTTGGCGTTGCCCTTGTGCACGACCTTGGCGCCCCAGCGGGTCAGGCCGTTGATCACGCGGTACACGGCGTTCTCGTTGCCCGGGATGAGCGAGGACGCCAGGACGACGGTGTCGCCCTCGACGATGCGGATCTGGTGGTCGCGGTTGGCCATCCGGGAGAGCGCCGCCATCGGCTCGCCCTGCGAGCCGGTGCAGATGAGCACGACCTCCTTGTCCGGCAGGTCGTCGAGCTGCTTGACATCGACGACCATGTTGCCGGGGACCTTCAGGTACCCGAGGTCGCGGGCGATGCCCATGTTGCGGACCATCGAGCGGCCGACGAAGGCGACCTTGCGCTTGTACTCATGCGCGGCGTCCAGCACCTGCTGGATGCGGTGCACGTGGCTGGCGAAGGAGGCCACGATGATGCGCTTCTCGGCGTTCGCGAAAACGTTTCGCAGCGCGGCCGAGATGTCCCGCTCGTGCGGGATGAAGCCGGGGACCTCGGCGTTGGTGGAGTCCACCAGCAACAGGTCCATGCCCTCCTCCGCCAGCTTGGCGAAGGTCGGCAGGTCGGTCAGTCGACCGTCCAGCGGCAGCTGGTCCATCTTGAAGTCGCCGGTGGCCACGACCATGCCGGCGGGGGTGCGGACCGCCACCGCGAGGGCGTCCGGGATGGAGTGGTTGACCGCGATGAACTCGCAGTCGAAGGGGCCGATGCGCTCGCGCTCACCCTCCTTGACCTCCAGCACGTACGGCCGGATGCGGTGCTCGGCGAGCTTGGCCTCGATCAGCGCCAGGGTCAGCTTCGAACCGATCAGCGGGATGTCCGGGTTCTCCCGGAGGAGGAAGGGGACGGCGCCGATGTGGTCCTCGTGCCCGTGGGTGAGGACGATGCCGTCGACCTTGTCGAGGCGGTCCCGGATGTAGCTGAAGTCCGGGAGGATCAGGTCGACGCCGGGCTGCTCGTCCTCGGGGAAGAGGACGCCGCAGTCGACGATCAGGATGCGGTCCCCGTACTCGAGGACCGTCATGTTGCGGCCGATCTCGCCGAGGCCGCCGAGCGGAGTGATACGGAGGGCGCCCTCCTTCAGGGCCGGAGGCGCGCCGAGTTCGGGGTGCGGGTGGCTCAAAAGACTCTCCTCACGACGCACGCCATATGCCCGGGGACCTCCCCTGGAGACATATGGCGTGCGTACTCAGTGTCGTTTTCCTACTGGGTCGGTGCTTTCGCGCCTTCGGTCCGGTCCAGCGGCGGTCCCGTGAGGGTCCGGCGAGCCGGGGCGCGCACGTCTGTGTCTGCTACAGGTCTACCCCGCCGGCGGCGAGATCCTGCTTCAATCGGTCGATCTCCTCGGGCGTCGCGCCGACCAGCGGCAGCCGCAGCGGGCCGGCCGGCAGGCCCTGGAGTCCGAGCGCGGCCTTGGTGAGGATCGCGCCCTGGGTGCGGAACATACCCGTGAACACGGGCAGCAGCCCCTGGTGGATCGCGGTGGCCTTGGCCACATCACCCGCCAGGTAGGCCTCGATCATCGTCTTCAGCTCACCGGCCACCACGTGTCCGACGACGCTGACCATGCCGACGGCTCCGACCGACAGTAGCGGCAGGTTGAGGATGTCGTCGCCGGAGTACCAGGCGAGGTCGGAGCGGGCGATCGCCCAGGCCGCGGCGCCGAGGTCGCCCTTGGCGTCCTTGTTGGCGACGATCCGCGGGTGCTCGCCGAGCCGGACCAGCGTCTCGTGGCTCAGCGCGACCCCGCTGCGGCCCGGGATGTCGTACGCCATGACCGGCAGGCCCGTGGCGTCGGCGACCTGCGTGAAGTGCCGGTACAGGCCCTCCTGCGGGGGCTTGTTGTAGTACGGCGTGACCACGAGCAGGCCGTGCGCCCCGGCGGCCTCGCCCTGGCGGGCCAGCTCGACGCTGTGGTGCGTGTCGTTGGTGCCGACGCCGGCCACCACGTGTGCCCGGTCCCCGACCGCCTCCACCACGGCGCGGACGAGCTGGGCCTTCTCGGCGTCGCTGGTGGTCGGGGACTCACCGGTGGTGCCGTTGACGACGAGGCCGTCGTTCCCGGAGTCGACGAGATGCGTGGCGAGGCGCTGGGCGCCGTCGAGGTCGAGTCCGCCGTCGGCGGTGAACGGGGTGACCATCGCGGTCAGCACCCGGCCGAACGGCGTCTGGGGGGTGGAGGTCGGAGCCATGGGTCCAAAGCTACTCGTAGGCGGTGGGGCGGTACCCATGCCGGTCCAGGGTTCGGACAGGTGTAGCAGGTCAGAGGCAGGAAATGGGATCCCGGTACTGCCCGCTCGGGGGTTCGGGCAGCACCGGAATCCGTGGTCACGAATCTAGGGAGCGGCTAGAAAAGCCGCAATCCAGACATGCCGCACACTCTGCCCATATGCCTGTCGTCCCAGGTCAGGGGGCGACTCGACCGTGCTTCTCGAAGGCCGCATGGGTGAGCGGCATGAGCTGGGCCCACTGCTGCTCCATCTGCTCGGCGACCATCTCGATCTCGCGCTGCGGGAACGACGGCACCGCCGAGTTCTCCCGCCTGGTGCGCAGCGAGAGGAAGTGCATCAGCGAGCGCGAGTTGCAGGTCGCGTACATCGAGGAGAACAGGCCGACCGGCAGCACCGCGCGGGCCACCTCCCGGGCCACGCCCGCCGCCAGCATCTCCTGGTAGCGCGCGTAGGACTCGCGGTACGCGGCCTCCATCGCCTCGGTCGTGGTCCTGTGCTGCTCCGGGGTGCCCTCGGTGAACTCGTACTTGCCGGGGCGGCCCTGCTGGACCAGCTTCCGGTCCTCGCCGGGGACGTAGAAGACCGGCTGCAGCTCGCGGTAGCGGCCGGACTCCTCGTTGTACGACCAGCCGCTGCGGTGGCGGTGGAACTCGCGGAACACGAAGATCGGCGCGCTGATGAAGAAGGTCATCGAGTTGTGCTCGAAGGGCGTGCCGTGCCGGTCCCGCATCAGGAAGTTGATCAGGCCCTTGGACTTCTCCGGGTCCTGCTGGAGCGCCTCCAGGGACTGCTCGCCCGCGGTCGAGACCCGGGCCGCCCAGATGACGTCCGAGTCGGAGGCGGCGCTGCGGACCAGCTCCACCGTCACGTCGCTGCGGAAGCTGGGGGCCGTCGGTTCGTCGCTCACGCGTTACTCCTTGCGGGTTCGGTGCTGTGCAGCTTGATGGCGTGCTGCATGGTCTTACGGGCGCGCGGGGTGTCGCCGGCGTCGGCGTACGCCACGGCGAGGCGGAACCAGACCCGCCAGTCGCCGGGCGCGGCCTCCGCCTCGGCCTGGCGGCGGGCGAACACCGCGTCGGCCGAGGCCCGGTCGATCCGCCCGCCGGTGGTGCGCTTCAGCTCGTCCACCGGCAGGCCGCCCTCGGCCTCCAGCTCGTGGGCGAGCTGCTCGCTGGCCCGGCCGAAGCGGACGGTCTGGCGCAGGAACCAGACGCCGATCATCGGGATGACGAAAGCACAGATGCCGATGCCGATGCCGAGCGGCTTGCCGGTGGCGATCAGCTGGACGCCCTCCCCCACGCAGAGCAGGGCGACCAGCAGCAGCACGCCGGACAGGACGAAGAAACCGGTACGAGAGGTCATGTCATTCTCCCAGGAATGAGCACGGTCACAGGTCCAGGAAGTGTTCGAGGCCGAAGGTCAGCCCCGGCGTCCCGACGACCTTGCGCACGCCCAGCAGGATGCCCGGCATGAAGCTGCTGTGGTGCAGCGAGTCGTGCCGGATGGTGAGCGTCTCGCCGGTGTCGCCGAACATCACCTGCTGGTGGGCGAGCAGGCCGCGCAGCCGTACCGCGTGCACCGGCACCCCGTCCACGTCGGCGCCGCGGGCGCCGGGCAGGCTGTGGGTGGTCGGGTCCTGCTGCCGGGGGCGGCCGGCCTCGGCGCGGGCGGCCGCGATCAGCTGGGCGGTGCGGGTGGCGGTGCCGCTGGGGGCGTCGGCCTTGCGGTCGTGATGCAGCTCGACCACCTCGACCGACTCGAAGTACCGGGCGGCGATCTGGGAGAACTTCATGCCGAGGATCGCACCGATGGAGAAGTTCGGCGCGATCAGCAGGCCGAGCTCCGGGGCCCGGTCGAGCCAGCCGCGGACTGTGGCGAGCCGCTCGTCCGTCCAGCCGGTGGTGCCGGTGACCACGTGGATGCCGTGGTGCAGGCAGTAGTCGAGGTTGCCCATCACCGAGTCCGGGTGGGTCAGCTCGACGACGACCTGGGCCCCGGCCCCGGTCAGCTCCTCCAGCTCGGAATCGCGGCCGAGGGTGGCCACCAGCTCCAGGTCCGGCGCGGCCTCGACGGCCTTGACCGCCTCGGAGCCGATCCGGCCCTTGGCGCCGATCACGGCGACACGCAGTGTCATAGCGAAAGTCCTCTCACCAGCAAACTCACACCGGGCAATCTCGGGCCGGGCAATCTCAGACCAGCAGATCGGCGAGCTTGGCGGCCCGCTTGTCGTTGACCGGGCCGATCAGCGCCAGCGACGGCCGGTACGCGCCCAGCACATCACGGGCCACCGCGTGGACGTCCTCCAGGGTCACGGCCGCGATCCGCTCCAGCATGTCGTCGACCGACAGGTGGTGCCCGTAGCTGAGCTCGGCCTTGCCGATCCGGTTCATCAGCGACCCGGTGTCCTCCATGCCGAGCACGGTGGAGCCGGAGATCTGGCCGATCGCGCGGTGCAGCTCCTCCTCGGTGATGCCCTCGGCGACCACCTTGGCCAGCTCGGCGCGGCAGATCCGCAGCACCTCCTCGACCCGCTTGGGCTGGCAGCCGGCGTAGATGCCGAACAGGCCGCTGTCCGCGTACGAGGAGGAGTACGAGTAGACCGAGTACGCCAGCCCGCGCTTCTCCCGGACCTCCTGGAACAGCCGGGAGCTCATCCCGCCGCCCAGGGCCGCGTTGAGCACGCCCATCGCCCAGCGGCGCTCGTCGTGCCGGGGCACCCCGGGCACGCCCAGCACCAGGTGGGCCTGCTCGGTGGAGCGGTTGAGCACCTCGACCCGGCCGGCCGTGCGCAGTGCCTTGACGCCGCGGCGGGCCTCGGCGGGGGCCGCGGTGGAGCGGGCCAGCACCGGGGCGAAGGCCTGCTCGACCTGCTTGACCACCTTGCGGTGGTCCAGGTTGCCGGCCGCGGCGACGACCAGGTGCTCCGGGCGGTAGCGGCGGTGGTAGAAGCCGGCGACCTGGTCCCGGGTGAGCGCCTTGATGGTCTCCTGGGTGCCGAGGATCGGGCGGCCGAGCGGGCCGCTGCCGTAGATCACCTTGGCGAACAGGTCGTGGACCACGTCACCCGGGTCGTCCTCGGCCATCGCCATCTCTTCCAGGATGACGCCGCGCTCGGCCTCCACGTCCTCGGTGCGGATCAGCGAGCCGGTGAGCATGTCGCAGACCACGTCGATGGCCAGCGGCAGGTCGGTGTCCAGGACCCTGGCGTAGTAGCAGGTGTTCTCCTTCGCGGTGAAGGCGTTCATCTCGCCGCCGACCGCGTCCAGGGCGGCCGAGATGTCCAGCGCGCTGCGCCGCTCGGTGCCCTTGAAGAGCAGGTGCTCCAGGTAGTGGGTGGCGCCGTTGAGCTGCGGGGTCTCGTCCCGCGAGCCGACGCCGACCCAGATGCCGAAGGTCGCGGAGCGCACCGTCGGCAGGGTCTCGGTGACGACCCGCAGGCCGCCGGGCAGCACGGTGCGGCGCACCGTTCCGGCGCCGTCGACGCCCTTGAGCAGGGTCCGGGTGGTGCCGGGTCGCTGCTTTACCGCCGGGGCCTGGGCCACGGGGGGTACCTCCAGACAAAACGCACGTGGAAAGACACGTACGGACGAACGCGTGGACAACAGGGTGCGGCCCGCACGCCGGGAGGCGTACGGGCCGCAAGGGGTCAGCTAGCGGCGCTTCACTCGGAAGCGGCCTCGCCGCCCTCCTCGCCCTCGACGACCGGGATCAGGGAGAGCTTGCCGCGGGGGTCGATCTCGGCGATCTCGACCTGCACCTTGGCGCCGACGCCGAGGACGTCCTCGACGTTCTCCACGCGCTTGCCGCCGGCCAGCTTGCGGATCTGCGAGATGTGCAGCAGGCCGTCCTTGCCCGGCATGAGCGAGACGAACGCGCCGAAGGTCGTGGTCTTGACCACGGTGCCCAGGTAGCGCTCGCCGACCTCCGGCATGGTCGGGTTGGCGATCTGGTTGATCGTGGTGCGGGCGGCCTCGGCGGCCGGGCCGTCGGCGGCACCGATGTAGATGGTGCCGTCGTCCTCGATCGTGATCTCGGCGCCGGTGTCCTCCTGGATCTGGTTGATCATCTTGCCCTTGGGGCCGATGACCTCACCGATCTTGTCCACCGGGATCTTGATGGTGATGATGCGCGGCGCGTTCGGGGACATCTCGTCCGGGGAGTCGATGGCCTCGTTCATCACGTCGAGGATGTGCAGGCGGGCGTCGCGGGCCTGCTTCAGCGCGGCGGCCAGCACCGAGGCCGGGATGCCGTTGAGCTTGGTGTCCAGCTGCAGCGCGGTGATGAAGTTGCGGGTACCGGCGACCTTGAAGTCCATGTCGCCGTACGCGTCCTCGGCACCCAGGATGTCGGTCAGCGCGACGTAGTGGGTCTCACCGTCGATCTCCTGGGAGATCAGGCCCATGGCGATACCGGCGACGGCGGCCTTCAGCGGCACACCGGCGTTCATCAGCGACATGGTCGAGGCGCAGACCGAGCCCATCGAGGTGGAGCCGTTGGAGCCGAGCGCCTCGGAGACCTGGCGGATGGCGTACGGGAACTCCTCGCGGGTGGGCAGCACCGGCAGGATGGCCCGCTCGGCCAGGGCGCCGTGACCGATCTCGCGGCGCTTGGGCGAGCCCACGCGGCCGGTCTCGCCGACCGAGTACGGCGGGAAGTTGTAGTTGTGCATGTAGCGGCGACGCGTCTCCGGGGAGAGCGTGTCCAGCTGCTGCTCCATGCGCAGCATGTTCAGCGTGGTGACACCCAGGATCTGGGTCTCGCCGCGCTCGAACAGGGCCGAGCCGTGGACGCGCGGGATGGCCTCGACCTCGGCGGCCAGGGTGCGGATGTCGGTGACGCCGCGGCCGTCGATGCGGATCTTGTCCGTGATGACGCGCTCGCGGACGATCTTCTTGGTCAGCGCGTTGTAGGCGGCGCTGATCTCCTTCTCGCGACCCTCGAACTCGGGGAGCAGCTTCTCGGCCGCAACCGCCTTGACGCGGTCCAGCTCGTTGTTGCGCTCCTGCTTGCCCGGGATGGTGAGGGCCTGGGCCAGCTCGTCCTTGACGGCGGCGGTCAGCGCGGCGAGGACGTCGTCCTGGTAGTCCAGGAAGACGGGGAACTCGGCGGTCGGCTTGGCGGCCTGGGCGGCCAGCTGCGACTGCGCGGCGCACAGCACCTTGATGAACGGCTTGGCGGCCTCGAGACCGGCGGCCACGACCTCCTCGGTCGGCGCCTCGGCGCCGCCCTCGACCAGCTTGATGGTCTTGTCGGTGGCCTCGGCCTCGACCATCATGATCGCGACGTCGCCGTCCGGCAGGACGCGACCGGCGACGACCATGTCGAAGACGGCCGACTCCAGCTCGCTGTGGGTCGGGAAGGCGACCCACTGGCCCTTGATCAGCGCGACGCGCACGCCGCCGATCGGGCCGGAGAACGGCAGGCCCGCCAGCTGGGTGGAGGCGGAGGCGGCGTTGATGGCGACCACGTCGTACAGGTGGTCGGGGTTGAGCGCCATCACGGTGCAGACGACCTGGACCTCGTTGCGCAGGCCCTTGACGAAGGACGGGCGCAGCGGGCGGTCGATCAGGCGGCAGGTGAGGATCGCGTCCTCGGAGGGCCGGCCCTCGCGACGGAAGAACGAGCCGGGGATGCGGCCGGCGGCGTACATCCGCTCCTCGACGTCCACGGTCAGCGGGAAGAAGTCGAAGTGCTCCTTCGGCTGCTTGGACGCGCTGGTGGCCGACAGCACCATGGTGTCGTCGTCCAGGTAGGCCACGGCGGAGCCGGCGGCCTGACGGGCCAGACGGCCGGTCTCGAAGCGGATGGTACGGGTGCCGAAGGAACCGTTGTCGATCACGGCCTCGGCGTAGAACACGTTCTCTTCCACCTGGAAGATCTCCTCTTTCGTACGTCTCCGGGAGAGCGCCCCCGCGCACTGCCTTGCGGTTGACCCTGGGGCCCTCCTGCCAGGGAGGGCGGCAGTCGGGCCGGTCTTCGATCGAAGCCTCCGGCGTGCCCCGCTCGGCTGCGGGGGTTCCGGGGGCCACTACCGAGGACCGGCGCCTCACGGCTGCCGGGCCGGGACGGGCGGTTCGCGTCTGGACGCTCTCTCGGATGCGGGCGGCTTCCGTTTGAAGCCTTCGTCCCGCGGGGGTTTCGGGTCTTTCTGCCCGGGTGGCGCGCTGGTGCGCCATCACCCGGCATGCCCACAACCCTACGGTGCAATCCTCGGCCACCTGGGGAGGTGCGCGCGAGTTGTTATGTCCGGGTGCCGCGGGCAGCGAGTTTGTCGCCGGCCGCCGCGGCATACGCGCGAGGGGCGGCTCCCCGGTGTGGGGAGCCGCCCCGAGCAGCGGTCTTAGCGGGCGCCACCGGCGGCACCGCGGCGGATGCCCAGGCGGTCGACGAGCGTACGGAAGCGCTCGATGTCCTTCTTGGCCAGGTACTGCAGCAGGCGACGGCGCTGGCCGACCAGGATCAGCAGGCCACGACGCGAGTGGTGGTCGTGCTTGTGGGTCTTGAGGTGCTCGGTCAGGTCCGAGATGCGACGGGACAGCATGGCCACCTGGACCTCGGGGGAGCCGGTGTCGCCCTCCTTGGTGCCGAACTCGGCCATGATCTGCTTCTTGACGTCAGAGGCGAGAGCCACTGCAACTCCTTCAAGGTCTTACCGAGCGGTCCTGGTCGACAGCACAGGACTCTGCGAGAACTCGGTGTCGGAGCGCGGCCGGCACCCCTCCGGATTTGTCGCTGGACGACCCACCGGGGGCGGGCACACGGCTGCGCTCGGAGGCCAAGCGTACCAGTGCCGCCCACCCGGCTGGCCAGCGGGCCTCACGAGGGGTAGCGGAGCGGTTCCCGGGGAGGACGGTGGCGGGCGGCGGGGTCAGCCGGTGGCGCCGCGGACCAGCCGGTAGATGTTCAGGACGGCGAGCGCCAGCGGCACCAGGGACATCAGGGTGAGGCTGTCGACCAGGTCCAGGATGCGCCCCCAGAACGGGGAGACGCCGAGCCTGGGCACCACCAGGGCGATCGCGGTGAGCAGCGCGGCGCCGAAGGCGATGGAGGCGGCCAGCCAGATGGTGCGCAGGTCGAGCTCGGTGGTGGAGCCGGCCGCGCGCAGGAAGAACTGCGGGGTGTGCAGGGACAGCCCGACGATCAGCAGGCACAGGCCCAGCAGGCCGGCGACGGTGAGGCTGAGGACCTGCGCGGTGTAGCGGAACAGCCGGGCGCGCAGCATGGTGGCGATGCCGAGGGCCAGCGCGAGCAGCTCGGGGAAGGTCCGATCGGTGAAGGCGAGGACGGCGCAGGCACCGACCACCACTGCGGCGCAGCCGCCGACCAGGCCGACCAGCACCTCGTGGCCGCGGCGCGCCTGGTGGGCGATCTTCTCGTACTGGACGGCCTCGGCGCGCTCGGCCTCCTCGTCGTAGTCGCGGCTGCGGGTGCGGGTCTGGCCGGGGGCGCTGAAGCCGACCGGCAGCCGGGCGAAGCGGGCGGAGAGGCTGGGCAGGAAGCCGACCGCGGCCACGGCGGCGACACCGGTGACGGCGGCGATGTTCCCGGCCGGGGTGCCGGGCATCAGCACGGCGGTGAAGGTGGCGAGCGAGCCGGCGGTGGCGACGAAGGCGGCGGCGACGAACACCGCGTCCTTCTCGGGCAGCAGTCCGGCCAGCAGCACGGCGACCACCAGGACGGCGACGCAGCCGGTCAGGAACTGGAGCCGGCCGGGGCCGTCCCACTTGTGGGCGACGGCGAGGATGCCGCTGCCGCCGATCATGGCGTGCGGCAGGGCGCCGAGGCCGAGCGCGAGGGCGGAGTGGGCGTCCTGGTAGACCCGGGCGCGCACCCCGGCGAGCGCGGTGAGCACGACGGCGGTGACGCCGGCCAGGATGCCGGGCAGTCCGTGCATGTCGTGGCGCAGGTCGGAGAACCAGAGCGCGAAGCCGAGCAGGGTGAGCAGCACCCCGGCGCCGATCAGGCTGAAGCCGCGCATCAGGTCGACGGTCCAGAACCGGCGGTCGGCCTCGACGGCGCCGGCGATGGCGTCGGCGACGTCGTCGTAGACGGCCGGCGGGAGGGACTCGGCGAAGGGGCGCAGCGCGAGCAGGTCGCCGTCGCGGACCTGCTGGGCGGACAGCGACAGGCTGCTGTCGAGCACCGTGCCGTCGCGGCGGACCAGGTGGAAGCCGGTGGGGGCGCCGTCGGGCTGGCTCTGCTTGGCCAGCCGCAGCACCTCGGGGTAGACGTCCGCGAGCGGGACGTCCTCGGGCAGGGCGACGTCGATCTTGCTGTCGGGGGCGACGACGGTCACCCGGCAGTAGCCGGTGGCAGCCGCGCTCATGCGCCCACCTCGCTCCGCTCGCCAGGCGCTTCGCGCAACGGGCAGCTCTCGATGACGAGCTCGCTCCGCTCACTCATAGATGACTGCACCTCGATCCTTCGACGCACTGGCGCTCCCCCTTGTTGACGGTGCCGCGGCACGGCTGCGCGCGGTGTGGCGGTGGAACCGGCCCGGCCGGTCCGCGAGTTGGCGCGGCGTTACCCTACCCGTTCGGTTCGTGCCCGGCGCCGGTGCGGGGCGGCGGGCGATGCGGGGGCGGCCGGGGCCGGAACGCGCCGCTATGTAGGATCGGCGCCTGCGCAAGGTAGTACGGGGGCTGCGCTGTGTGGGGCGTCCTCAGCCACAACCGTCCCGTACGGGCCGTGCGCAGTCGCGTGAGGGCTGATGCCGAAGTGATCGATCGACGCCGCGGGGTGGATGACACATGGGTGTGATCACGGTCAAGCGACCGGCCAGGGCGTACCCGCCGACCGTGCCGGACGAGCCGGTGGAGCTGGTGACTCCGCCCGAGCTGCCCCGGCAGGGCGGCGAGGACTGGCTGATGAGCATCCTGCCGATGCTCGGCATGGGCGGCTCGGCGGTGTTCTTCTTCTCGCCCGGCGCGGCCGCCCCGATGAAGATCATGGGCGGTCTGATGGTCGCCTCGACGGTCGGCATGGTGCTGGCCCAGATCGTGCGGGCCCGCAAGGGCGGTTCGACCGCGATGGCGGACGAGCGGCGCGACTACCTCAAGTACCTGCAGCAGACGCGCCGTCAGGTGCGCCGCACCGCGGAGAGCCAGCGCGGCGCGCTGCTGTTCCTGAACCCGGCGCCGGACCAGCTGTGGTCGATCGTCGAGGACGGCCGGCGGCTGTGGGAACGGCGGACCTCGGACGGGGACTTCGCGCAGATCCGGGTGGGCCTCGGGCCGGTGCAGCTGTCCACCCCGCTGATGGCGCCGCAGACCGCGCCGATGGACGAGCTGGAGCCGCTGTCGGCGGCCGCGATGCACTCCTTCCTGAAGGCGCACGGCACCCTGCAGGACCTGCCGCTGGCGGTGTCGCTGCGGGCCTTCTACCACATCACGGTGTGCGGGGACCCGGACTCGGTGTACGGCAACGTGCGCGCGATGATCGCCCAGTTGACCACCCTGCACTCGCCGGACGACCTGCTGGTGGCGGTCGCGGCGGCGCCCGGCGCGGCCGAGGAGTGGGGCTGGACCAAGTGGCTCCCGCACAACCAGCACCGCAAGGAGGCCGACGGCGCGGGCTCGCGCCGGCTGTTCGCCACCGACCTGGGCGAGCTGGAGTACCTGCTGCAGGACGAACTGGCCGGCCGCCAGCGCTTCGTCCGGGACGCCGCGCCCGCGGCGGACCAGCCACACATCGTGGTGGTCATGGACGGTGCCGGGGTGCCGCACGACTCGCTCCTGGCCGGTGCCGAGGGCGTCCAGGGGGTGACCGTCATCGAGGTCGTCCCGGGCGAGGTGGACGAGCCCAGCGGGCACCTGATGGTGACGGTCAACTCCGAGGAGCTGGTGCTGCGTTCGGCCTCCGGCGCGACCTACACCGGCAAGCCGGACCTGCTCTCGGCGTGGCAGTCCGAGGCGCTGGCGCGGCAGTTGGCGCCGTACCGGATCTCGGCCGGCGGCGACGACGAACCGCTGCTGTCCAACCTGGACTTCACCGACATGATGAACTCGGGCGACCCGGGCTCCTTCGACGTGAGCCGCAGCTGGCGCTCCCGTCCCCAGCACGAGCGGCTGCGGGTGCCGATCGGCGTCGGCGCCAACGGCGAGCACGTCTACCTGGACATCAAGGAGGCCGCGCTGGAGGGCATGGGCCCGCACGGCCTGTGCGTCGGCGCGACCGGTTCCGGCAAGTCGGAGCTGCTGCGCACCCTGGTGCTGGCGCTGGCGATGACCCACTCCTCGGAGACGCTCAACTTCGTGCTCGCCGACTTCAAGGGCGGTGCGACCTTCTCCGGCATGGCGGACATGCCGCACACCTCCGCGGTGATCACCAACCTGGAGGGCGAACTCACCCTGGTCGACCGCATGCGCGACGCGATCGAGGGCGAGCTGCAGCGCCGCCAGGAGCTGCTGCACCGCTCCGGCAACTACGCCAACCTCCACGAGTACGAGCGGGCCCGGGCGGCCGGCGCAGCGCTGGACCCGCTGCCCTCGCTGGTGCTGATCATCGACGAGTTCTCCGAACTCCTTACCGCCAAGCCGGACTTCATCGAGATGTTCATCCAGATCGGCCGCATCGGCCGATCGCTGGGGGTGCACCTGCTGCTGGCCTCGCAGCGCCTGGAGGAGGGCAAGCTGCGCGGCCTGGACACCTACCTCTCGTACCGGATCGGTCTGCGCACCTTCTCGGCGGCCGAGTCGCGGGCGGCGATCGGGGTGCCGGACGCGTACCACCTGCCGCCGGTGCCGGGTGTCGGCTACCTGAAGTTCGGCGAGGACGTGATGGACCGGTTCAAGGCCGCGTACGTCTCGGGGCCGTACCGGGCGCCGGGGCAGCAGCGGTCGACCGGCGGACGCCGGGTGAACGCCCGCCCGGTGGAGTTCACCGCGGCCTACGTGGAGCTGCCGGACCCGGTGGAGGAGGAGGCTCCGCAGGCGCCCGAGCAGGACGACGCGCTGGTGGACACCGTGCTGGACGTGTTCGTCCAGCGGATGTCCGGCCAGGGCCCGGCCGCGCACCAGGTGTGGCTGCCGCCGCTGGACGAGGCACCGAGCATCGACCACCTGCTGCCGCCGCTGCAGGTCGTCCCGGAGCGCGGGCTGACCGCGCCGGGCTACCCGGGCGGCCGGCTGCGGACGCCGATCGGCGTCGTGGACAAGCCCCGCGAGCAGAAGACCGACATCCTGGAGGTCGACTACGCGGGGGCGGCCGGCCACGGTCTGATCGTGGGCGGCCCGCGCTCGGGCAAGTCGACCGTGGTGCGCACCGCGGTGGCCTCCTTCGGCGTCACCCACACCCCGCGCGAGGTGCAGTTCTACCTGCTGGACTTCGGCGCGGGCAGCTTCCAGTCGCTGACCGGGCTGCCGCACGTCGGCGGGGTGGCCGGGCGTCTGGACGTGGACAAGGTGCGCCGGATGGTCTCCGAGGTGCACGGGGTGATGAACCGGCGCGAGGAGCTGTTCCGGAGCACCGGGATCGACACCATCGGGACGTACCGGGCCCGGCGGGCGGCCGGTCAGCTGCCGGACGAGGCCTTCGGCGACGTCTTCCTGGTGATCGACGGCTGGAACACCTTCAAGCAGGAGTTCGAGGCGCTGGAGCCGGTGATCGGCGACATCGCCCAGCGCGGCCTCGGCTACGGCGTCCACCTGATCATCACCGCGACCCGCTACGCGGAGGTCCGCCCGGCGCTGAAGGACCTGCTGCAGAACCGCATCGAGCTGAAGCTCGGTGACGCGATGGAGTCCGAGGTGGACCGCCGGGTGGCGCAGAACGTCCCGCCGCTGGCCGGTCGCGGCGTCACCGCGGATCGGCTGCACTTCCTGTCCGGCCTGCCGCGCCTGGACGGCGCCTCCTCGGTGGAGGACCTGCAGGACGGCGTGGCCGGCCTGATCAGCGCGGTCGACGGGGCCTGGACCGGCCCGCGCGCCCCGCAGGTGCGCATGCTGCCGGCCGTGCTGGACGGGAACTCGCTGCCGAAGGGCTCCGAGCACCCGGAGCGCGGCGTCTCCTTCGGCGTGGACGAGGCCGAGCTGGCGCCGGTGTTCGTCAACTTCGAGACCGACCCGCTGTTCATCGTCTTCGGCGACACCGAGTCGGGGAAGTCGGCGGTGCTGCGCATGCTGATCAAGCAGATCACCGAGCGCTACACGCCCGAGCAGGCGGGCATCGTGGTCGGCGACTACCGGCGCGCGCTGCTGGGCACCGTGCCGCCGGAGTACCTGGTGGAGTACGCGGCGGCGCAGCCGGCCATGTCGGCGATCGTCGACATGCTGCGCGGGGCCTGCGCCCGCCGCCTGCCCGGTCCGGACGTGACCGCCGAGCAGCTGCGCAACCGCAACTGGTACAGCGGCAAGGACATGTTCGTGATCGTCGACGACTACGAGCTGGTCGCGACCAGCTCGGGCAACCCGCTGGCGCCGCTGGCCGAGTTCCTGCCGTTCGCCCGGGACATCGGCCTGCGGGTGATCGTGGCCCGCAGCGCGGGCGGCGCCGGGCGCTCGCTGTACGAGCCGGTGATCCAGCGGATGCGCGAGCTGGGCGGGCAGGGCGTGATCCTCTCCGGCAACCGGGACGAGGGCGCGCTGCTGGGCACCGTCAAGCCGCAGGCGCTGCCGCCGGGCCGGGGCGTCTACGTGTCACGCCGCGCGACCAACGGACAGATGGTCCAGACGGGCTGGCTGCCGGTGGCGTGACCGGGCCGCCGGATACGGACGGTGATCGAAGGGGTCGGACTCCCAGGAGTCCGACCCCTTCGTCGTCCCAGGTGCTGAAACGTTACCTAGATCTTTCCGGGAGGGGGCTGCGGTTCCCGTAGCCAGCCGGGGAGTTGCGCCGCCGCTCGAAGGCGCCTGGACGTCGCGCCGTCCGGCCGGATCACTACCTTCGAATGATGGCCTGCAACACGAAGTTCACCTTCGATTCATTCCCGATGCGGTCAAGGTAACAAGTCGGACAAACCGCACGATGACCGTACGTGATCATCGGATCGCATGGTTATGCCCTCTGTCGCAACGGATTCCGAAGCAGTTCCGGCGTTGACGCAATCAATACGCCCAAGGTTCCATTGCGGCCCGGGAGCGACCGGAACAGACCCGAGCAACCAGCCAGCGGAGGCGATACCGCTCCCATTCCAAGGACCGCTCAGAGCCGATCGGAAGCCACATGACCGACACGCTTCGCCCGCCACAGACCGTAGCCGCCACGGCGGACGGGGCAGCCGCCCCCCAGCAGCTCAAGCGCTCCATCGGCGTCGTGGGCGGCACACTGCTCACGCTGTCCTGCGTCACCCCGGCCTCGACGCTCTTCGTGATCGTGCCGCAGCTGTTCTCCAGCATCGGCAGCGCCACCGCCATGGCCATCGCCATCGGCTCGGTGCTCTGCATCGCGGTCGCGTTCTGCTACTCCGAGCTCGGCACCCTGATACCCAGCGCCGGCGGCGAGTACGCGATGGTCGGCACCCTGGCCGGGCGGCTGGCGGGCTGGCTGGTCTTCATCCAGTCGCTCATCGTGGTGATGATCGTCCCGTCGGTCATCGCCCTCGGCACCGCCGACTACCTGGCGCCCGTCCTCCACGTCGACAAGCCGATCGCCGGCGCCGCTGTCATGCTGGCCGCCACCCTGGCCGGCCTGCTCGACCTGCGGGCCAACGCCTGGATCACCGGCATCTTCCTGGTCCTGGAGGTCGTCGCCGCCGGCGTCGTCTCGGTGCTCGGCTTCGCCCACAGCAACCCCGGCCACCCCAGCCTGCTGCACGGCGTGGTCGCCGGGGACGGCGGCGCCGTCAGCCCGGTCGGCATCGGCGCCATCATCGGCGCGCTCGGCATCGCCCTCTTCGTCACCCAGGGCTTCTCCACCGCCGTCTACCTGTCCGAGGAGCTGGAGAACCCGCGCCGCACCGTCTCGCGCACCGTGCTGTGGACGCTCGGCCTCTCCAGCGCCATCATCCTGATCCCGGTCGCCGCCATCACCGTGGGCGCCCCCGATCTGCAGACCCTGGCCTCCGGCGACATCTCCGGCATGGTCACCACCTGGAGCAACTCCGCGGTCGGCACCTTCATCAGCCTGTGCATCGCGCTGGCCATCATCAACGCCGGCATCGTGATGGTCATCCAGAACTCCCGGGTGCTGTTCGCCTCCGCCCGCGACAAGGCCTGGCCCGAGCCGGTCAACAAGGCCTTCGGCACCCTCGGCCGCTTCGGCTCCCCGTGGATCGCCACCCTGGCGGTCGGCATCCCCGGCGCCGCGCTCTGCTTCGTCAAGGGCGAGCTGCTCAGCAACATCACCGGCGTCGCCGTCACCGCGATGTACCTGCTGGTCGCGGTCGCCTCGCTGCTCTCCCGGCGCGGCCACCACAAGCACGCCTCCGCCTGGCGGATGCCGCTGTGGCCGGTCGTCCCGGCGCTGCTGATCGTCGTGCTCGTCTACATCATGACCCAGCTGGACGCCGAGCCCCTGCTGTGGACCGGCGGCATCACCGCCGCCGCCACCCTCTACTGGCTGTTCTACCTGCGCCCCCGACAGGCCACCCGCTGGGTGATCAGCCTCCCCGAGGACCAGCAGCAGGCCTGACCGACCCCCACCCCTCCCCCACAGTGCGGTGCCCCGGGCTTCCCCCTCGCCCGGGGCACCGCCGCGTTCAGCGGAGGGTCACTTCTTGACCTTCCACTCCGGGCTCGCCGCGATCGCCTTCAGCTGGTCGACGGTGAGCAGACTCTTGTCATCCGTGCCGTCGACCTCGATGTACGTGCCGTCCGGGTGCAGCTCGGCCACCCGCGTGTACGGGGACTTGTTGCCCGGCGTGCTGCCGGGCACGCTCACGGCGAGCTTGGTGCCGTCGGGCAGGACGGTGGCGTCCTTGAACTGCGCGGCGCGGCCGCTGTCCATCGTCCGCTGGGTCTCCGGGTCGCCGAACGGCCGCGACCAGTTCGCGAGCTGGACGGTGATCGAACCCTTGGCCTGGCCCTCGCCGACCAGCTGGTAGATGTCGGAGGTGAGGTGGGTGCTGCGGCTCTGGACCGTCACGCCGGCGGGCAGCAGCTTGGCCAGGATCGCCTGCTTCTCGTCCGGCGAGACGCCCGAATCCTGCACCGTCGGGTCGATGCCGTTGTACCGGACTGCCGCGACGACCTTGTCCCAGGCCTTGTCGGTGACGATCGCCTTCGCCTGGTCCAGGGTGATCGGCGGGTTGGGGCGGCTGTCGGGCGCGCCCTTCTCCTGCGGGGAGTTCCACTCGTTGAAGAAGATCGAGCCGCCGTCCGGACGGTTCAGGGACGCCCACCACTCCTTGGTCGTCGCACGGTGGTCCGGGTACTCGTAGCCCTGGGCGAGCACGAGCTGGGAGCCGTCCGGCAGGGTCGTGGCAGTGCAGGAGTCCATGCTGGCGAGCTTGAGGTCCGCCGGGCAGGTGTGCGGCTGCTCCTGGCCCTTGTAGAACTTCTGGACCGTGATGCCCATCAGGGACTTGCCCTGGCCGTCGTCGAAGACCAGCTGGGCGGAGGCGCTCAGTCCCTTCCCCGTGCCCTCGCCCTTGGCGTCGGTCACCTCG
This sequence comes from Kitasatospora sp. NPDC048296, assembly GCF_043201815.1. Taxonomy (NCBI): domain Bacteria; kingdom Bacillati; phylum Actinomycetota; class Actinomycetes; order Kitasatosporales; family Streptomycetaceae; genus Kitasatospora; species Kitasatospora sp. NPDC048296. The sequence goes on along the minus strand of NZ_JBICZB010000090.1, from coordinate 9,629 downwards.
CCCTTGGGCAGCAGGGCCTGGAAAGCGGCCAGCATCTCCTTGTCGGTGACCGGGGCCGCGTCGGACTTCGCGGCGGTCGGGGTCGCGGTCACGGGGGCCGCGCCCGCGCCGGTGGTCGTCGGCGCGGCGGCGGCCTCGACCGAGGCGTGGGCGGCCGGGGAGCCGCCGGTGGCGTTGGAGAGGTAGAACGCGCCGGTGCCGACCAGGGCCAGCGCGGCGGCGCCGCCCACCACCGCGGCGGTCGAGCGCCGACGCCAGCGGCGGCGGCCGCGCTGGTAGCCACCCGCGACCAGGTCGGCCTGATCGGCCTGCTCCGGGCGGAAGCCCTCACCGGTGCGGGTGATGGCATAGAGAAGATCGTCCTCGAACTTGTCCGGTTCGGACATGGCTGATCACCGTCTCCTTGGGTCACGAATGTGGTCGGCGGGCCTTGCGAAAAACGTTCAGCGGGCGGCGAGTTCGGCCAGCGAGTCGCCGAGCAGGGTCCGTAGCCGGGCCAGCGCCCGGGTGGTCCGGGTGCGGACCGCACCGGAGGAGACCCGCAGCACGTCGGCGGTCTCCTCGACGCTGCGGTCCTCCCAGTAGCGCAGCACCAGCACGGCGCGGTCCTTGGCCGGCATCCGCCCGAGCGCGTCGAGCAGGGTCAGCCGCAGACTGCTGTCCGCGTCCTGCCCCTCCGGCTCCGGCAGCGCCTCGGTCGGGCGCTCGCCGCTGGAGCGGCGGCGCTGCTGGGCGATGAAGGTGCGCACCATCACGGTGTGGGTGTAGGCCGCCGGGTTGTCGATCCGGTGCCGACCGCCGGTGAAGGCGCTGCGCCGCCAGAGCACGTACATCCGGCTGAGGGCCTCCTGCACGAGGTCCTCGGCGTAGTGGGTGTCCCCACTGGTGAGCAGGCAGGCCGACCGGTACAGGTGCCCGGTGCGGCTGGAGACGAGTTCCAGGAACTCGGCGTCCTTGGCCTCCCGGCCGCCCCTGGTCCACCCCATGCCCACCGCTCCCCCGCGTCCGCCCGCCCTGACACTTCTTCGATGCGGTGAGCGGCCGACGGTGTTACAGACGTTTCGCAGGTTCTTTCCGAGCAGTCGCGAGGCGCGGATCAGTCGGCGGACTTGCGGCGCTGGTCGCGCAGCACGACACCGCCGCCGATCAGCAACGCGACCAGCAGCGCCCCGATCGCGAGCACGTACGTCGCGGTGCGGCCGTCCCGGTCCGCCTGGGTCTCGCCGAGGCCGACCGGCTCCGGCACGATCGGGGCGGCGGCCAGCTGCACCGGGGCGGCCGGGGTGGGGGCGGACGGCGCGAGGTCGGGGGCCGTGGTGACGGCCTTGACCGGGTCCACCACGCCCCAGCCGGTGAACTGGTTCGGGTCGCGCTCGGTGCGCTGGGCGGTCTGCTCGATCCAGGCCCGCACCTGGGCCGGTGTCCACTGCGGATGGGCGCCGACCAGCAGCGCGGCGAGTCCGGCGACGTACGGGGCGGCGAAGCTGGTGCCGTTGTCCACGCACTGCCCGCCCCCGGGCACGGTGGACAGCATCTCGACACCGGGCGCGGCGACCTTCACGAAGGAGCCGTACTGGGAGAACGGCGCGCGCTCGTTGTTGCGGTCGGAAGCACCCACGGCCAGCACGGTCGGGAAGGCGCCCGGGTAGGTGTCGCCCTCCTTACCGTCGTTGCCGGTGGAGGCGACCACCACGATGCCGGCCCGCTCGGCGGACTGGATCGCGTCCTTCAGCTCCTGGTATCCGCCGAAGTGGGCGTCGCCCGCGCCGCGCACGTCCTGGGAGATGTTGATGACCCGGATCGGGGGTTTGTCCTTGTTCTTCGGGTCCTCGTTGTACTTGACGACCTCTGTGATGGCCGCGACGAGGCTGGAGACGTCGCCGTTGCCCTCGCTGTCGTTCTGTCGGACCGAGTAGATCTGGGCGTCCGGAGCCAGCCCGACGAAGCCGGTCCTGTCACTCTTACGGGCGGCGATGATGCCCGCCACCTTGGTGCCGTGGCCGACCGGGTCGATCTTGGAGGTGCCGTCGACCGGCTGCTTGGTCTCCTTGTTGACCAGCAGGTTGGGGCCCTGCAGCACCTTGCCGGCCAGCTGCGGGTTCTGCTCGTCCACCCCGGTGTCGATGACCGCGACCACCACGCCCACGCCGGTGGTCTTCCCGCCCTGCCACAGCTCGTCGAGCAGCAGCCGCTGCAGCGACCACGGCACGGTCTGCACATCGGGCGCGGGCTTCGGGCAGTCGCCCGCGGCGGCCAGCCCGGGCCCGCCGTCCGCGTACGCCGGGGCGGTCAGCGGGCCGCCCAGCACCACGAGCGCGGCGAGCGCCGCGGCCGTCCTACGGAACCCGCGTCCGGACACCCTGCCACCCCTCATGTTCTCCACCCGTGCCACGCGCCGAAGGGCGGGTGCCCGGAACCCGGGTACCCGCCCCTGTCGTTCCCGTTCGGGAACCTCCGGTCAGCCGTTGTGCCAGAGCTTGGCGTTCTGGTCCTCGGTCGCCTTGTACTGCTGGGCGGCGCTCTCCAGCGAGCTGGCGATCTTCACGCAGGTGTCGTGCAGGTTGGAGGCGGCGTTGTTCCACTTGGTCTGCTGGGCGTTGTAGCCCTCCTGGGCCGCACCCTGCCAGCTCTGCGAGATGCGGGTGACGTCCTTCTGCAGGTCGCCCAGCAGCGTTTCGATGCGGGCGCTGGAGGCCTTGACCTCTTCGGCCGCGTTGTGAACGGTCTGGAAGTTGACGAGGATGTGGTCGGACACAATGTCTCCCTTGACGAGTATGCGGAGCACCCCGCGCTCAACCGCGGGCGCCCCGTCAGGCGGCTGGTCGGAACAGGACGGTGATCAGCGCGGACGCGGCGATCAGCCCTGGTTGCCGAACAGCGCCTTCTGCTCCTCTTCGGTGCTCGCGTAGTGCTTGGTGGTCAGCTCGATCGCGTGCTGGATCTTGCCCAGCGCATCCTTGAGGTCCGCGATGTCCGTGTTGACCTGGTTCTGCAGGGTCGTGTAGGCGCTCGCCGCCTGGCCCTTCCAGCCGCTGGTGATGTTGGTGACCGTGCTGTCGAGCTTCACGCGCTCGGCCTCGATCTTGCCGATCGCGTCCTCGATGCGCTTGGCGAAAGCGTTCATCTCCTGAGCGGTCATCGTGAACTGACCCTGAGCCATGCTCTACCGTCCCCCATGAGACACATTGTGTGTACGGAGGGCCCCACGACCCCCCGCTGCATCACCGGTGTGATGTCCAGCAGCACTGTAGTCGGCACACGCAACTCACCCAACATTGCGCGCCGAGTAGTTACCAGACCATGACACTGGTGCCAATTCCGTTGCCCGGCACGGTCGATCAGGCGTTCTGCGGCTGCGCGGCGCTCTTCGCGGTCAGTGGCGGACCGGCCGGCACCAGGTTCGACCACTGCTGCGGCACGGGCAGCGGCTGGAGGTTCGGGTAGCCCAACCGCGCCTGGTTGCCGCCGGGTTGGTCGTCCGGGTTCTGGGTCGGCTGCCCGCCCGGGTCCGGGGTGCCGGGCGGCGGGGTCGGCGTCTTCGTGGCGCCGGCACTCGGCGAGGCGGTGGGACGGCCGCCGTCACCGTTGGCCGGGACGGCGTAGCGCAGGCCGGTCTCGGTGATCAGGAAGTCGGTGCCGGAGCCGCCCGTCCCGTTGTCCATCGCGCGGTAGAACAGGCCGTGACCGGGCGTCACGTAGGCCGCGCCCGCGCCGTTGTTGTACGGAGCCGGGTACGCCATGCCGGCCCAGACGCTGCGCTTGGGCGTGCGCCCGTCCTCGGCCAGGCCGTCGAAGGTGCTGCAGACGACCAGCCGGGCATCCTGGCGGTCCTGCCAGTTGTTCACCGGCGCACCGGACTTCAGCGGCCAGTCGCCCGCGGTGTCCGGCAGCCGGGTGTCGGTGTTGAACTTGGACTGCTCGTCCGGGGTCATCTCGTCGCTGCGCGGCTTCTTGTCCTGGTCGTACTTGTAGAGCATCTGGTTGGCCGGGTTCTGCCGGATCAGCTCCTCCTGGAACGGGGTGATCAGGTAGAGCCGGTCCTTGCCGACCACGTAGCGGCGGTCCTGGTAGTGCACCAGCCGGCCGACCCGGCGGTCCGCCTGGTTCCCCAGCTCCACCTGGGAGTTGGGGCCCTGGGAGTCGGCCGTCTCCTTGAGCTGCGGGAAGGTGATCGGGGTGGCGGGCACCAGGGTGTCCAGCCACTCCCGCTTGACCCGCTGCGGCACCGCGTTGGGCCCGAAGACCGCCGTGATCAGCGCCTTGCGCTCCTTGTCGTCCGCCTGCGGCAAGCCGATCTGGTGCTTGCGGCCCTGCGCGTCGACCAGGAACACGTTCGCACCGCCTGCGGACGGCTGCCCCGGCGCCGGCGCGGCGGAGATCTGCTGGTCGTCCGCCTGCTGAACCAGCATCAGCTGGTCCTGGCCGAGCACCCGGTCCTTGGCCGCCAGCGTCGCCGCGTCCTGGCCGGCCGCCACGAACACCGCCTGATTGACGGTCTCCTGCTTGTCGTCCGAGCCCGGGCGGTCGCAGACCGACCACTTCATCGACTGGCTCGCGTTGTCCTTGCTCGGCAGCTTGTCCGGGGCGTACGGGATGCCGATCGTCGGACCGTGGTTGGGGTAGCGGTCGAGCACCCCGTCATCCACCACCACGACCTTGGCGTCCGCGGGCAGCACCAGGCGCGCCGAGGACATGTTCAGCACCTGGTGCAGCCGCTTGGTCTTGCCGTCCGGGTCGGTCAGCACCACGTACCGGGTGGTCGACTGCTTGCCCTGGATGATGTTCTTGCCGCTGTCCCACTGCAGCGGGGCGGCCGGCTTGAACACCCCCCAGACCCCGAAGCCGGCCACGACCAGCGCCCCGACCAGCACGCTCGGCAGCACCGCCTTCACCGGTCGCGGCGCGTCCTCGTCACTGCCCCCGCCGGAGGGCAGCAGGAACGCCCCCACCGTGCGTTTGCGGGCGAAGGTGTACGCGTTCAGCTCGTCCCGGCGCGATGCCATCCTCGTCGTCCCCCTTGTCAGACGTGTGCCAGACGTGGTCGGCCCCCGTCGGCCCGACCCGCCCCGTGGTCCGCACCCGCCGGGCGGGATCCGGCTCGAACCCTCTACGATGCGGCAGCAGACGGTGAGTACGGTACGGGTACGGTCCGCGAACCAGCCAGCCGGGCCGCGACAACGGATCAGAGAGGGCCACCGGGGGATGCCAAGCCAGACCGCTCCAGGACGCCGCGGCACCGCAGGCGGCGGGAGGTCACGCCGGTCCGGACGGGCCCGGGGCGGCCCTTCCGCCCAGGCCGCAGCCGTCCACCCGCCCACGGCCGGCGCGGCCGGCGGCCCCGTCCAAGTCCGCGTCAACCCCCGGCCCGGGCTGCTCGGTGGACGCCTGAAGCTCCAACAGCTCGTGCTGGTCGAGGTCGCGGCCGCCCTGGTCGCGGTGGGCTGGACGATCAGCCGCCCGGTCGCGGCCGGCTTCGGCGCGGTCTCGCTGGTCCTGCTGGTGCTGGCGGTCGTCCCGCTGCGCGGACGCACCATCCCGGAGCTGCTCCGGGTCCGCTCCGCCCTCAAGTCCCGCCGCAAGCAGGCGAAGTCGCTGCTGCCGCCGCCCGGCACCGACCCGGCCCTGGCGCCCGCGCTGGAGCTCGAACCGGGGCTGCGCACCTGCACCCACGCCACGGAGGCCGAGTTCGGCGGCCGCGCGGTCCGCCGGGAGACCGGCATGGTCGGCGACGGCACCTTCCTCAGCTCGGTGCTGCTCGTCCAGGCCAAGGACCAGCCGCTGCGCCCGGTGCGCACCGCACTGCCGCTGCCGCTGGACGTGGTCTGCTCGGCGCTCACCGTGGACGACATCACCCTGGAGTCGGTGCAGCTGGTCCAGCACACCCAGCCCGCCCCGGCCCCGCACCTGCCCGAGCAGTCGCTGGCCGCCCGCGCCTACCGGGAACTGCCCGACGGCACCTCCACCCCCGGACTGCGGCTGACCTGGATCGCCCTCAAGCTCGACCCGGAGCGCGCGGCCACCGCCGTCCGGGCCCGCGGCGGCGGCGAGGAAGGTGCCCGCAAGGCCCTGCAGCGGGTGACCGACCAGCTGGCCGGGCGGCTCAACAGCGCCGGGTTCAACGCGACCGTGCTGGACGAGCGCGAGCTGATCGCCGCCCTGGCCATCGCCACCTGCGCCAACCCGATCGCGGTGGCCGGGCGTCAGGGCACCGGCAGCGGCGGCGGCACCACCCGCCGCACCCAGGAGGGCAACCGCTTCTGGCGGATCGACGACCGCTGGCACAGCACCTACTGGATCTCCCGCTGGCCGCAGCTGAGCCGCCCCGGCGGCGCCCCCGGCCGGATCGCCGCACCGGACCTGGTCAACCTGATCACCGGCTCCCCGGCGCTGGCCAGCACCTTCAGCCTGACCGCCGCGCACGGCACCGGCGGCTCGGTGACCGTCAGCGGGCACCTGCGGGTGACCGGGCGCAGCGAGAGCGAGGTCGGCCAGGTCGGCCGCCAGGTGGAGGCCCGGGCCCAGAGCGCCGGACTCGGCCTGGTCCGACTCGACCTGGAGCAGGCCCCCGGCATGCTCGCCACCCTGCCGATGGGAGGAGCGTCCTGATGGCGTACCAGACCTACCCCGCCCCGGGCCCGACGCCCGGCGCCGAGCAGCGCAGGGCCCGGCCTCGGATCCTGCCCGGCTTCGGGCTGCGCGGCCCGCGCCGGGAGAAGCACGTACTGGAGGCCGCCGACCTCTCCGCACTGGCCTTCCCGGTCGGCGACGACGGCGTGGTCATCGGCGTCGACCCGCAGGGACTGCCCGCGGTGCTCGGCCTGTTCCGCCCCAGCGCCTACGACCTGGTGCTGGTCGGCGGCATGTGGACGGCGCAGATCATCGCGCTGCGGGCGGCCGCGATCGGCGCCCGGGTCGTGGTGGAGACCGCCCGCGCGCAGCTCTGGGGCCCGATGGCGCAGGCCGCCGGCGGCGGACAGCCGTGCGTGACGGTCCACCAGGTCGGCCGACTCGGCCCGCAGGGCGCCTCGGTGGCCTCGCCGGTGCTGGTGGTGCGCGACCTCGGCGCCCGCCCGCCGCGCAGCCGGCTCTCCGCCGCGCCCTGGCAGACCACCCTGACGCTGCTGCCCTACCTCGGCCCGAACGCCTCCCGGGTGCTCAACGCGGCCGACCTGGTCGGCGTGCAGCGGATCTCCCCGCAGGAGGCCGAGCTGACCGGCCGGGTGCTGTCGCTGCCGCCGGAGGACGTGGCCGCGCTCCCGACCCTCGGCGACGACCTCACCCTGTGGGCCACCCGGATGCGGCGTCAGTACGTCCGGGCCGTGGCCGGACAGGCCGAACAACAGGTGCTCGGCGGCCCGCGGCGGATGGACTGAGCCGACCGTTCCGGGCCGGTCGATCCCGGTCCGGGACGAAGCCGCCTTCAACCGGGGCAGCCGTACGGCCTAGTCTTTGTTGCGGCAACGGCACCGCTGAACAAGCGGCGGCGAACACGAGGGAGCCCTAGTGAGCAGCGATCGGGACGGCGTCTACGTCGGCGACAACGCGGCAGAGGACGACGACGACTGGTCCGACGCGCCTGACTACACTCCCCCGTCCTGGTACGTGCAGTCGGACGCCCCGGCGGCTCCGGGCGGCGTCCCGGCCGTCACACCGGCTGTCACGCCCGCCCCGGTGGCCGACGCGGCCACCCAGGCGCCCGCTGCGGCTCCGGTACCGGCCCAGCCGCCGGTCCAGGTCCAGCCGCCGGCCCCGGCCGCCGAGCCGGTCCCGGCGCCCGCGCCGGTACCACCGGCGCCCGCCGTCCAGGCCAAGGCACAGCACGTCCCGTTCCCGCTGTCGACCCCGGCCGCGACACCCGAGCAGCAGTCGCCCGCCCCGGCCTGGCCGACGGCGGAGGCGCTGGCCCAGCCCGGCGCGCCGCAGCCGCAGCCGTACCCGGCCCCGACGCCCGCGACGGGCCCGCAGCCGGGGCCGCCCGCGCCGCCGCAGAACTTCGCGCAGCCGCCGGCCCAGCCGGTGCCCGCGCAGCACCCGGCGCAGCCGCAGCCCCCGGCGGTCCCGCAGAACCCCCAGACGCAGCAGGCTCCGCAGGACCCGCAGGTCTCCTGGGATCCGCAGGCCGCCTGGGCCGCCCAGCCGCCCGCCGGCGCGCAGCCGCAGCACGGCCAGCCGGTCCAGCCGCAGCCCGCGCAACCGGTCCAGCCCCAGGCCGGCCCGGTGGACCCGCGCCAGGGCGGCTGGCCGCAGCCCGGCGCCTACCAGCAGCCACCCCAGCCCCAGCCCCAGCCCGGCCAGCCGCTCCCGGGCCAGCCCGTCCAGCCGCAGCAGCCGGGCCCCGCGCAGCCGTGGCAGCAACAGCCGCAGGCACAGCAGCCCGCCGCGTTCCAGCAGGCGGCCGCCCCGCAGCAGACCGCGCACGGTGCGCCGCTCGGCTACACCGCCGCCGTCGAGCTGTCCTCGGACCGGCTGCTGCGCAGCCAGCCCAAGCAGCAGCGCCAGCAGCCGCGGTTCCAGTTCGGCGGCAAGGCCGCAGCGGCCGAGAAGGCCCGCAAGCTGGAGATCATCCGCACCCCGGTGCTGAGCTGCTACCGGATCGCCGTGATCAGCCTCAAGGGCGGCGTCGGCAAGACCACGACCACCACCGCGCTCGGCGCGACCCTGGCCAGCGAGCGCCAGGACAAGGTGATCGCGATCGACGCCAACCCGGACGCCGGCACCCTGGGCCGCCGGGTCAAGCGCCAGACCGGCGCGACCATCCGCGACCTGGTGACGGCCATCCCGCACCTGCGCAGTTACATGGACATCCGTCAGTTCACCTCGCAGGACCTGAACTCGGGCCTGGAGATCCTGGCGAACGACGTCGACCCGGCGGTCTCGACCACCTTCAACGACTCGGACTACCGCCAGGTCATCGACGTACTGGGCCGCCAGTACCCGATCATCCTGACCGACTCCGGCACCGGCCTGCTGTACAGCGCGATGCGCGGGGTGCTGGACCTGGCCGACCAGCTGATCATCGTCTCCACCCCCAGCGTGGACGGCGCCTCCAGCGCCTCGACCACGCTGGACTGGCTCTCCGCGCACGGCTACGCGGACCTGGTGCAGCGCAGCATCACGGTGGTCTCCGGGGTGCGCGAGACCAGCAAGATGATCAAGATCGAGGACATCGTCGCGCACTTCCAGACCCGCTGCCGCGGCGTCGTCGTGGTGCCCTTCGACGAAAGCCTGGCGGCCGGGGCCGAGGTCAACCTCGACATGATGCGGCCCAAGGTCCGCGAGGCGTACTTCGAGCTGGCCACCCTGGTCGGCGAGGACATCATCCGGGCCCAGCAGGCGGCCGCCCAGCAGGGCGGCTGGCAGCAGCAGGCCCAGCAGCCCTACCAGGGCCAGGCCGCGGCCCCGCAGCCCGCCCCCGGTGCGCCGTGGGCGCCGCAGCAGGGCACTCCACGGCCGGGCTACGACTACGACTGCTACCAGGTCGGCCAGGGCCAGCCCCCGGTGCCCGCGCCGGACGGCTACCAGCCCCCGCCGCCGGGCTACGGATACCCGCCCGCCCAGGGCCAGCCGCCGGCGCCCGCCCCGCCCGCCGCACCGGACGGCTACCAGCCCCCGCCGCCCGGCTACGGATA
>NZ_JBICZB010000089.1:0-28263 GCF_043201815.1 Kitasatospora sp. NPDC048296 | reverse complement strand
CCGCGCGGTGATCACCGTGATGAACTGCGCGAGCATCCCAACGGCTCGCCACACCAGGGCCGATGACCTGCACGAATCACGATGAAACGTCCTCAATGGCGGTTGGCTACGGTTCGACGGCTCCCGGCTGGCCGAGGAACGAGGCACCTGCTACATCCGGCTCGGCAGACCTGATCTCGCGGAGAAGTCCCTCACCGAGGCATTGAGCCAGACTCTCTCCGTCCGGCGTCGGGGGAGCGTTCTCACTGATCTCGCAATGCTGGGGGTTCAGCGGAGGGACAGTGATCACCTACTGTGCTACGCCGGTGAAGCCTTGACGCTAGCCCAGCAGAGCGGATCAGGGTATGTCTGCCGCAAGCTGCGGGAGCTGCAAGGGCAGCTGGAACCGCTCACGGCCGACCGACGCATCGCTGCCCTGAGCAACCAGATCGCGAGTCTGCCCGCGATCCCATCCTGAACGGACGACGAGAGGACTGAGCATGGAGAACGAGGACGGCCGGATCTTCCGTGAGGCATGGATCACCGGGGTCAAGAAGCACTTCCCCGGCGAGCCGAAACCGGGCTACATCACTCCTTGGGAAGAGACTCCGGATTGGGAACGCCAGTCGGCTGCCGCCGTGTTCGGCCAGGTTCGGGACTTCGTCGCTGTGAGCGGCGGCACAACCGCCAAGCTCACCCGGGAGCAGAAGGGACGCTTCGTCGCCCTGTGCTGGATCGCCCAGATCCACAAGCACATTCCGGACCCGAAGCCGAGCTACGTTGCCGACTGGGATGACCTGCCGGACTGGCAAAAGAAGACGGACTCCGACATCTTTGAACACATCGAGCAGACGATCTGAATATCCGCTCGTTGACAGCTCAAAGCCCAGCGTGTTGTCCTCCTTCAACGAGGGCCCAGAGTCAAACCTCTGAACAAATTCGCCAAACGCTTTGGTTCGCGGTACCCCCTTGACTCGCCAAGGGGGCACAGCTGTCGACTGGCTCATCTGCTGTATTTTGGCACCGGCCTACTCGTTCGAGGAGGCCGGCGCCATTCTTCTTTTTCTTTACTTCTCTCTCGATCGCCCGTCTCGCCTCGGCGGCGAGACGGGCGATCGAGATTTCGATATCCTGGTTTATTTAATACCCTCGATGGCCAAACTGAGGCCCACGCTCAACGGCCCTGATATCCACCCCTCAGCTTGCGGGTGTGTCCAGCCGAGCGCCATCGCCGGCGACCCTGCGGGCAGCGACTTCGACCTGTGGCGCAACATGGTCAGGGAACTCAACGAGGAACTGCTGGGTGCGCCTGAGTACGACGGTTCCGGTAGCCGGCCGCTGGATTACGATCGATGGCCGCTCTACCGTGCGCTTGAGCGAGCCCGGCGAACCCGGAGAATCCGGTTGTACTGCTTCGGCGTGGGCTGTGACGCGCTCACGTTGGCGGCAACCATCCCGACAACGCTCGTGATCGAAGATGAGGTGTTCGAGGAGTTGTTCGGCGAGGTCGTTAAGACCAACGCCGAGGGGGTGACCGTCACAGAGTGGAACGGCCAGGACACCTCTGCCGGCATCCCGTTCACCGAGCAGAACGTCCTACAGTTCATCAGAAATGAGCCCATGGCGCCGCCGGGCGCGTCATGCTTGGCCCTAGCCTGGAAGTACCGCGACCTACTGCTCGGCTCGTAGCCAACCGCAAGGCGTCGCGCCCACATGCAAAGAAGGAGCATCGTGCCCAGCGCGCCCGTGGATGACCAGCCCACCCCACTCGACAGTCGAGAGCAGTGGCGACGGGTGCGCAGCTTCCTGAACGATCAGCGTTACGCGTTGACCGCTCGGCTGCTGGCAGAGAACACGCCCGAGAGTCTCATCCCGGGGACACCCCTTCTGGCCCGACAGCACTGGATTTCGGAACAGCCGGTGCCGCTGGAGCACGTCCGGCTGAACTGGAAGCCAGACGCGCCCGCAGCACCGTTGAACGGCAGTGAGCCAGAGCTCGATCACATCCGACCGCACCGGGAGGACGGGAGCGTCTACCGAAGCTATGCGGACGCAGTTCGGGAACTCGCCAAACCGAGGCTGTTCGAGAACCGAAGCTGCTACCGCCTGCTTGATGTTGAGGCATCAGCCGCTGGTCCGACGCTGACCTTCGGCCGTGGCCAGTACTTCGACGTGATCAACATCTGCGAGGCCGCCGCGCACGAGTACGCTGCGGCATTCCTGGCGAGCTCGGACAAGCCGGTGGCCCCTTCGGCAACGCCCTTCCGCGCATCCATCGCCGATCCGACCGACCTCACGCGTCGGCCCGTCATGGCGGCGACGAGCACCCTGACCATCCGGAACGATCGGGCGTCCGGCGAAGCCGAGTTCGTGCTGCACTGGCGCGACCCTGAAAAGGTCGCCAGCGGTGGGGGCCTGTACCAGGTCATGCCTGTCGGGATGTTCCAGGCGTCACACGACGCGCCATGGAATGAGGGGAACGACTTCGATCTCTGGCGAGCAATCCTCAGGGAGCTGAGCGAGGAACTGCTCGGTGATACCGAGGACTACGGAAGCGACAAGGCGCCGATCGACTACGCGGCCTGGCCGCTCAACAAGGCACTCACGACCGCTCGCGAAGACGGGAGACTGCGGGTCTTCTGGCTCGGCCTCGGCATGGATCCGCTGACCTTCGTCACCGACATGCTGACCGTGGCCGTGTTCGACGCCGACTTGTTCGACGAGACGTTCCAGCGGATCGTCTCCACCAACGACGAAGGCCACCGCGTCGGGCAGGAGGACGCGACCGGGCGATCGACCGGAATTCCCTTCACCGCTGAGCAGGTAGACCGCCTCACGGCCACGGAACCCATGCAGCCCGCCGGCGCGGCCCTTCTGCGGCTCGCCTGGCGGCACCGGCATGCTTTGCTGGGCGGTATTCAGAAGTAGCGGGAGTTGCTCCTAGGATCCTCAGCTGTGCCCCTCGGCCGACCGAGGGGCACAGCTGCTAATCGATTAAAATTCTCGTGCCCTTTAAGGCGGCGGCCTCCTCGTCCAGAGGAGGTCGCCGCCTTCTATTTTCCCCTGCTGTTCTTTCCTCAGTCCCCGCCCTGCCGTCCAGGTGGGGCGGGGACTGGAGCCAAAGCTTCCCTTCTTGTCAATATTTCCTGGAACGTTCTCGTGGCGGCTCCCCTTGGCCATGCCAAGGGGAGCCGCAATCCTTGCCCTGGTGACTGTTCTCTAATTTTGGTGCGGGCCTCCTCCAAAAGGGAGGCCAGCACCAAAATTTCTCTTCTTGATTTATTTCGATCGCCTCGATGCCTAGGCGAGGCGATCGGACCGTTTCGCTGACCATCCTTCTGTTAATTTTGACATCCCCTATCGCCAGGAAGCTTCCCTCGATAGGTCGCGAGTATCTTCTTAGAGCCTGGCCCCTCGGATTTCCGAGGGACCAGGCTCGATCTTTCCCTGTTTGTTCAAAATTGATTTTTCTTTCAGTGGGGCGTCCTCGATCGAGGACGCCCCACCCGGACGGCGCTGACAGCCGGGTGACAGCGGCGTGACAGCAGGCCTGGCCCGGTGACAGGGGGCTGACAGCCGGGGCGGACAACCTGGGGGCATGACAGGAATCGCCACCGCCCCGAACACGCGGGGAAGCGCCGGGAATGCCGTCGAGGTGCACGGCATCGTCAAGCACTACGGCGCCACCAAGGCCCTCGACGGGGTCGACCTCACCGTCCGCGAGGGCACCGTCCTCGCCCTGCTCGGCCCCAACGGCGCGGGCAAGACCACCCTGGTCCGCGTTCTCTCCACCCTGATCAAGCCCGACGCCGGCACCGCGTACGTCGGCGGCTACGACGTCCTGCGCCAGCCCAAGCAGCTGCGCCGCACCATCGGCCTGACCGGCCAGTACGCCTCGGTGGACGAGCTGCTCTCCGGCTACGAGAACCTCTACCTGATCGGCCGGCTGCTCGACCTCTCCAGCCGCGAGGCCAAGGCCCGGGCCGCCGAACTGCTGGAGCGCTTCTCCCTCACCGAGGCCGCCAAGCGGCCCGCCAAGACCTACTCCGGCGGCATGCGCCGCCGCCTCGACCTGGCCGCCAGCATGATCGGCCGCCCCCGGGTGCTCTACCTGGACGAGCCCACCACCGGCCTGGACCCGCGCACCCGCAACGAGGTCTGGGACGAGGTGCAGCGGATGGTCGCCGAGGGCAGCACCGTGCTGCTGACCACCCAGTACATGGAGGAGGCGGAGCAGCTCGCGAGCCAGCTGACCGTCATCGACCGCGGCAAGGTGATCGCCAACGGCCGCGTCGCCGAGCTCAAGGCCAAGGTCGGCGGCCAGATCCTCCAGGTCCGCCCGGCCCACCCGGCCGAACTCCCGGAGATGGCCCGCTGCCTGCACGAGACCGGCATCACCGGCGCCACCGTCTCCGCCGCCGAAGGCCTGCTCGCCGTCCCACTCACCGACGAGGAGCAACTGACCACCGTGATCGGGGTGCTCGGCACCCGCGGCTTCGCGATCGCCGGCATCGACACCAAGGTCCCCAGCCTGGACGAGGTCTTCCTCGCCATCACCGGCAAGCCCACCACCGACGCGGCCACCGCCCCCGCCGCCGACCTCGTCAAGGAGCCCGTCGCATGACCACCGCCACGCTCGCCCCCGCCCGGGTGGAGGACACCCGGATCGGCCTGGCCGGCACCATGCGCCACATCGGCGCGCTGACCAGGCGCAACCTGATGCGGATCAAGGCCGACCCGGAGTCGATGTTCGACGCCGTGCTGATGCCGATCGTCTTCACGGTGCTGTTCGTCTACGTCTTCGGCGGCGCCATGTTCGCCGGGAACCAGGACGCCTACAAGCAGTTCATGATCCCCGGGCTGCTCGGGCAGACCGGCATGACGCTGGCGCTGGCCGTCGGCACCGGCCTGAACAGCGACTTCCAGACCGGGGTGATGGACCGCTTCCGCACCCTGCCGATCGGCCGGGCCTCGGTGCTGCTGTCCAAGATCATGGCGGAGACGCTGCGGGCGCTGCTCTCCTCCGCGATCCTGCTGACCTTCGCCTTCCTGCTCGGCTTCGAGCTGAAAACCGGTGTGCCGGAGCTGCTGGCCGCGGTCGGCCTGTCGCTGGTGTTCGGCATGTCGATCGTCTGGATCTCGATGCTGCTGGGCATGTCGCTGCGCAGCGCCCAGGCCGTCCAGGGCGTCTCCATGCTGGTCCTGATGCCGATGCAGTTCGGCAGCTCGATCTTCGCGCCGACCGACACCATGCCCGGCTGGCTCCAGGCCTTCACCAAGGTCAACCCGCTGTCCGCGCTGGCCGACGCGTCCCGCGCCCTGCTCAACGGCGAGGGGGCGGTGGCCCACCCGGTGATGATCGTGCTGATCTGGTCGGTCACCACCACCGCGATCTTCGCCCCGCTCGCGGTGGCCCGCTTCCGCAAGCGGACCTGAGCGAGCGGCGCGAGGCCCCGCGACGCGAGGACGCGGGTCGCGAGGACGCGGGTCGCGGGGACGCGGGTCGCGAGGACGCGGGTCGCGGGGACGCGCGTCGCGGGGACGGGGTCGGCCGGCGACCAGGGGACGGGCGCCGGCCGGCCACCGCTATCCGATCAACTCGTCCAGCAGCTCGTGGGTCTGCTGCCGGGTCATCCCGTCGCCCTCGGCGCGGGCCTCCTCGTACCCGGCGTCACCCAGCAGTTCCCGCAGCTGGACGGCCATCCGCTCGTGCTCGACCCGGTCCAGGTAGCCACCCTTCGGGCCGTGCAGCCCGCTCTGCGCGCCCTGCAGCACCGCCGCCAGCCGGGCCCGCCCCAGGTCCCCGTCGCGCGCGGCGAAGGAGCAGAGCACCCCGCACACCGCGGGCACCACCATCCCGGACATGTGGTCCGCGAAACCGCTCGCGGCCGTCATCGCCCGCAGCGACCGGCGGCCCTCGAGCAGCATGGCGAGCCCTCGCTCCGGCTCCCCTGCCCGGGCGGTGATCCAGCCCCGGAAACTGAGCATCAGCCCCTTCACTATGGTCGGCACGAAGCCGCTCACCGTGATCCCGTCGAGAACGTCCAGCTCGGCCAGTGCCTCCTGGTAGTCGCCGCGTTGGGCCCGGATGGCGCAGAGCGTCAGGTGGCCCATCATCAGAGCGCCGGTGGTGGACTGGTTGGCGCCCGAGGAGCCGACGGACTCCACCGCCTCGCGGATCACCCACTCGCCACGCGCCAGGTCGTCCTCCAGCAGGGCACTGCCGAGGTGCACCTTCAGGAGCGGCACCTCCTGCGGCGCCCCCAGCTCCTCGGCCAGCTCGATCGCCCGCTCGTACGCGGCGGCGGCGGCCTCGGCCTCGCCCCGGTTGGCCAGCGACTCGCCGCGGGCCGCCAGCGCCTGCGAGACCCCCCACAGGTTGCCGGCCTGCTCGTACAGCTCCAGGGAGCGCTCGCCGTCCCGGATGCTCTGCTCCGCGCCGTCCGGCCAGTCGTTCAGCATCCTGGCCCGGGCCTGCAGGATGAACGCCAGGTCGTTGGGTGCGCCGTGCACCTCGCAGCCGCGGACCGCGTCGTCCAGCAGCTCCTTCATCAGGTCCAGCCGACCGGACAGGAAGGCGCCGAACACCCGCATCAGCGCCGGGAACCGGTAGGACTGCGGCAGTTCGGGGGTGTAGGCGTCCGTCAGGCACTGGGCGACCGCGACCGCCTCCGGGTCGCCGAGCACGTCCAGGTTCCCCTCGAACAGCCCGAGCAGCCGGAACATCGCGAGCAGCCGGCGGGCCTCCCGGAGCACCTCGTCGGACATCGGCAGGCCGTACGCGAGCACGTTGCGCTCCAGCGGCACCGGCGGCGGGACGTCCGGGCCGAACGGGTCCGAGCCCAGGGCCGCGATCGCGGTGTACCAGCCGCGGGCCTCCAGGCTGTAGCCGCGCAGCGACCAGTACCAGCTCATGCCGAGGGCGAGGACCAGCGCCGGCTGCTCGTCACCGCGGTCGACCGCCCGGCGCAGCGCGGCCCGGATGTTGTCCTGCTCCCGCTCCAGCACGGCCAGCCAGTGCAGCTGCCGGGTTCCGTGGACCTCCTGGTCGGCGGAGGCGACGACGGAGCAGAAGTGGGCCAGGTGGGCGGCCTCGGTGGCGGCGCGCTCGGCGGCGGACCCCGCCAGCCGCTCGGTGGCGTACTCGTGGATGGTCTCCAGCATCCGGTAGCGCGGCAGGCTGTCGTCGTCCAGGTCGGCCACCAGCAGGGACTTGTCGACCAGGGACAGCAGCAGGGCGGCGACCTCACCCTGGGTCACCTCGGCGCCGTCGGCGCAGAGCGCCTCGGCGTCCTCCAGCCGCCAGCCGCCAGCGAACACCGACAGGCGCCGCAGCACCGCCCGCTCCCGCTTGCCCAGCAGGTCCCAGCTCCAGTCGACGACCGCGCGCAGGGTCTGCTGGCGCGGCAGCAGGGTGCGGCTGCCGGCGGTGAGCAGTGCGAAGCGGCCGTCCAGACGGTCGGCTATCTGACGGGCAGTCATCACCCGCAGCCGGGCGGCGGCCAGTTCGATGGCCAGCGGCAGGCCGTCCAGGCGGCGGCAGATCTCGGCGCAGGCCTCCGGGTCGCTCTGCGGGTCGAAGCCGGGACGGGCGGTGGCGGCGCGCTCGGCGAACAGTCGCAGCGCCACCGGGTCGGGCAGCGGCTCGACCGGCAGCACCGTCTCGCCGGGCACGCCGAGCGGCTCGCGGCTGGTGGCGAGCACGGTCAGCCCGGGGCACTCGGCGAGCAGCACGTCGGCGAGGTCGGCGGCGGCCTGGATCAGGTGCTCGCAGTTGTCCAGGATCAGCAGCATCCGACGGTGGCCGCAGTGCTCGACCAGCCGGCGCACCGGGTCCTCGGCGCGCTTGTCCATCACCTCGGCGACCATGTTGGCGCTGTGCAACTGGATCTCGCGCAGGCCGAGCGCGGAGACCACGGCGGCGGGGACGGCGTCCGGGCTCTCCAGCGAGGCGAGTTCGGCCACCCAGACGCCGTCCGGCCAGTGCCCGGCGGACTGTTCGGCGCGGCCGGCCTCGATCGACATCCTGGTCTTGCCGGAGCCGCCGGGGCCGGTCAGGGTGATCAGCCGTCGGTCCGTCACCATGCGGCGCAGGGCGGCTATGTCGACCTCGCGGCCGACGAAGCTGGTCAGCCGGCCGCGCAGATTGCTTCCGGCGCGCGGGAGTTGGGGGGCCGACGGGGCTGGCGCGGGCGGCGCGGGCGGCACCGCCGGGGCGGGCCGCGGAGGCTCCGATGAGGCGAGCAACTCGGCGTGCACGGACTGGAGTTGACGACCGGGGTCGACGCCGAGTTCCTCCGCCAGGGCCCGCCTGGTGCGCTCGTAGTGGCGCAGCGCCTCGGCAGTGCGGCCGCTCTCGTGCAGCGCCCGGAGCATCAGCAGCTGCAGGGGCTCGTCCAGCGGCTGCCGTTCGCACAACTCGGCGAGTTCGGCGACCAGCTCGGCGGCCCGGCCGAGCCCGAGGTCGGCGGTGATCCGGTGGCGGCGGACCTCGTCCCGCTGGGCCTCCAGCCGGGCGGCCGGGCCCGCGCGGTCGGACAGGTCGGCCAGGGCCGGGCCGCGCCACAGGGCGAGTGCGGCATGCAGCCGCCCGGCGGCCAGCGCGTGGTCGCCGGCGTCCAGGGCGCGGCGGCCCTCGCCGCTCAGCCGCTGGAAGTCGGCGAGGTCGGTGGCCGGCTCGGTCAGCCAGTACCCGGCGGGGCCGGAGCCGACCCGCTCCCGACCGATGGTGCGGCGCAGCCGGCCGACCAGGGTCTGCAGCGCGGCGGAGGAGTCCTGCGGGGGCTCGGCGTCCCACACCTCGTCCACCAGCAGGTCGGCCGGGACCGGCCGGCCCTGGCGCAGGGCCAGCGCGGTGAGCAGGGCCCGCAGCCGGGCGCCGCCGAGCGGGACCGGTGTGCCGTCGTCGTGGTGGGCCGTGGTGGTCCCGAGGATGCCGTAGTGCACCGGTCCATTCTGGTCGATGGGCGGTGGCGGGGCCGCACAATTGTGTCGGCTCCCACGACCGACTCCCACGACCGACTCCCACGGCCGGCTCCCACGGCCGGCCCGGACGGCGGCGGAACCGGGGACGAGCCCTCGGACGTTCACCCCACACGGCTTGTCCGGCCACCGGCCCGCCCGGCATGATCGGTCCCTGCCGGTATTCCCCTTCCCTCTGCCCACGGAGCACCCCCACCATGACCTTCGCCGCCACGCCGCGATCCCGCAGCGAGGACCGCCGGATCAGCCCGGTGTTCTGGGTGCTCCTCGCCACCCTCGGCACCTCCGCCTGGGCGGTGTACGCCGGCTACGGCAACGCCCGGTTCGGGGTGTTCCTGTTCGTGGTGTCGGGGTGGATGGTCTCGCTCTGCCTGCACGAGTACGCCCACGCGCGCACCGCGCTGCACGGCGGCGACATCACCGTCGGCGCCAAGGGCTACCTCACGCTCAACCCGCTGAAGTACGCCAACGTGCTGCTCAGCTTCGTGCTGCCGATCGTCTTCGTGATCCTCGGCGGCATCGGTCTGCCCGGCGGCTCGGTGTGGATCGAGCGGCACCGGATCCAGGGCCGGCTCAAGCACAGTCTGATCTCGGCGGCCGGGCCGCTGGTGAACCTGGTGTTCGCGGCGGCGCTGCTGATCCCGGTCGGTGCCGGCTGGCTGGACGACTCGACCGTGCACGCCTCCTACTACGGCTACGAGCTGACCGTCTCGCCCTTCGCCTGCGCCCTCGGCTTCCTCGGCCTGCTGCAGCTCAGCGCGGCCCTGCTGAACCTGCTGCCGGTGCCCGGCCTGGACGGCTACGGGATCATCGAGCCCTGGCTCTCGGTCAAGACCCGGCGCGCGGTCGAGCCGTTCGCGCCGTACGGCATGCTCGCGGTGTTCGCGCTGCTGTGGCAGCCCGAGGTGAACTCGTTCTTCTTCGGGATCGTCCACGACCTGATGAACCTGTTCGGCGTGGACACCGACTACGCGACGGTCGGCCGGTACCTCTTCAGCTTCTGGAAGAACTAGTCCTGCTCGGCCGCCGTCGCGGCCTCGGCCAGCTTCGCCTTGCGGCGGTTCAGCCACAGCACGTTGCTGGCCACACCGGCCAGCGGGAGCCAGATCAGCCCGATCCAGAAGCCCGCGATCACCGAGACCACGGCGGCCGCCAGCGCGAGGACGGTGACGATCAGGGCGATGAGGGACGTGCGAGGCATGACGCGGGGCTCCTAGGCGCGGGTACGGACGGCCGGGTTGCGACCGCCACCCATTGTCGCCGACCTCACCTCCGGAGACGGTCCAGGGGTGAGGCCGACACGACGTCCGTCGATCACACGTCGGTGACCCGCAGGCCCGCGTGGGCCTTGTAGCGGCGGTTGACCGAGATCAGGTTGGCCACCAGCGCCTCCACCTGGTGGGCGTTGCGCAGCCGGCCCGCGAAGATGCCCCGCATGCCGGGGATCAGGTCCGCCAGCGCCCGCACCACGTCGGTGGCGGCCCGGTCGTCGCCGAGCACCATGACGTCGGTGTCGATCCGCTCCACCGACTCGTCCTGCAGCAGCACCGCCGAGAGGTGGTGGAAGGCGGCGGTGACCCGGGAGTCCGGCAGCAGCGCGGCGGCCTGCTGGGCGGCGCTGCCCTCCTCCGGCTTCAGCGCGTACGCGCCCTGCTTGTCGAAGCCGAGCGGGTTGACGCAGTCCACGACGATCTTTCCGGCCAGCTCCGTGCGCAGCGCGGCCAGGGTGGCGGCGTGGCCGTCCCACGGGACGGCGACGATCACCACGTCGCTCTCCCGGGCGACGGTGGCGTTGTCGGCGCCGCGCACGCCCGGGCCCAGCTCGGCGGCCGAGGCCTCGGCCCGGGCGGCGTCGCGGGAGCCGATGATCACCTGCTGGCCGGCCTTGGCCAGCCGCAGGGCCAGTCCCCGCCCCTGGTCGCCGGTGCCGCCGAGGACGCCGACCACCAGCTGCGAGACATCCGGCGCGTCGTGGGCCGGGTTTGTCGCTGAATCGAGGGAAGTCATGGGCCGATCCTGCCAAATCCCCGGCCGGGCGCGACATCCTGGCCCGCATGGACGCGGTGAGAGTTTCAGCACTCCGGGAGCGGCTGGCGGGCACCGGCTGGCTGGAGGCGGTCGGCGGCTTCGCGGGCTCGCTGCGGCGTTCGGTGGATCGGCGCGGGGCGGGCGAGTTGCTGCTGGTCGGCACCGAGGCGTACGAGCCCTGGCACCTCGCCGCCCACCTGGAGGACGAGGCCGCCTGGTCGGCCGTCCCCCGGCTGGCGCCCACCCTTTTGCGGCACCGCCCGCCCCCCGCCGCCCCGGCCCACCTGGGGCACGGCCTGCGCCGGCTCGCCGAGGCCCGGCGCGACGCCACCGTCCTGGTGGTGGCCCCCGCCGCGGCCGGCGCCCCGCTGCTGGAGCAAGTGCAGGACGCCCGCCGGCACGGCGCGACCGTCCTCGCGCTCGACGGCGCCGCCCCCGGCGCACCGGGCGACCTCGGCGGCATCGCCCATGAGCGGCTGGCCGTCGGCACCGCCGCCGAGGAGCCCTTCGACCTCGCCCAGCACCTGGTCACCGCCGCCGCCGGGCAGCCGGCCGGCCGCCGCTCCGCCCTGGACCGGCTGGCCGAACTCGCCGGGCGGCTGACCTCGGCGCCCTCGCTCAGCCGCTGGTGAAAAACCCGTTGCGGAGGCCGAAGCAGCCGTCCGAGGATGGTGGTTCGTGGACGACGACGAACCATCACATACCGGTCGGCCGCGCGCGCTGCTGCGCTCGCTGACGCCCGACCTGTCCCCGTGGCGCGCCTCGCGCGACTTCCGCCGCCTGTGGACCTCCGGCTGCGTCACCAGCTTCGGCAGCTTCCTGACATACGTCGCCGTGCCGATGCAGATCAAGGAGCTCACCGACTCCTCCCTCGCGGTCGGCCTGATCGGCGCCGTCGAACTCGTCCCGCTGATCGTCTTCGGCCTCTGGGGCGGCGCGCTCGCCGACGCCCTGGACCGGCGCAAGCTGGTGCTGCGCTCGGAGGCCGCGCTCGGTCTGCTCGCCGGACTGCTGCTGCTCAACGCCCTGCTGCCGCACCCGGTGCTCTGGCCGATCTACCTGGTCGCCGCGCTGGTCGCGGCCTGCGACGGCCTGCAGCGCCCGGCACTGGACTCGCTGCTGCCGCGGATCGTCGCGCACCAGCACCTGACCGCCGCGTTCGCCCTCAAGTCCCTTTACCACAACGTCGCTTCGGTGACCGGGCCGGCATTGGCCGGCGTCGTGGTGGCCTTCTCCGGGGTGCAGACCGCGTACGCGCTGGACGTGCTCACCTTCGCCGTCTCACTGCTGCTGCTCCTGCGGATCAAGGCGGTGCCGCCGCCCACCGGCGCCGAGCGCCCGTCCGTACGGGCGGTGCTCACCGGGGTGCGGTACGCGTGGAGCCGCAAGGACCTGCTGGGCACCTACGCGATCGACACCTGCGCCATGCTGTTCGCCTTCCCGGTGGCCGTCTTCCCCTTCCTGGCCTCGGAGTTGGGCGCGAACTGGGCGCTCGGCCCGATGTACGCGGCCTCCGCCGTCGGCGGCCTGCTGGTCGGCGCGACCAGCGGCTGGACGTCCCGGATCCACCGGCACGGGCGGCTGCTGGTGGCAGCCGCGGTCGGCTGGGGCGCGGCCATGGCGCTGGCCGGGCTGTCCGGGAACGTCTGGGTGGCGCTGCTCGGGCTGGCGCTGGCCGGCGGCGCCGACGAGATCAGCGGGATCGCCCGCTCCACCATGTGGAACCAGTCCATCCCGGACGCGGTCCGCGGCCGGATGGCCGGCGTCGAACTGCTCAGCTACTCCGCCGGCCCCCAGCTCGGCCAGGTCCGGGCCGGCACCATGGCCGGGCTGATCGGAGTGCGCGCCGCCGTCTGGACCGGCGGCCTGGCCTGCGTGGTCGCCGTGCTCGCGGTCGCCGCCGCGCTGCCGAGGCTGCTCGCGTACGACGACCGCACCGACCCGCACACCGCGGCCGTCCGGGCCGAGCACGACCGGGCCGACCGCGAGGCGGCCGCCGCGGCGTGACCGGACCGGGCGGCCTCCTTGTCGCGGCGCCTGATCACGGCGCTACTCGCCCCCCTCGTCCTTCGGCTTGTCGCTCCAGCGTGGATCGTTCTGCCACTCGCGGTTGCGCTCGTCCACGGTCTGCAGCGCGTGGGCGGCCTCCTCGGGGCTGGCGTACGGCCCGAGGCGGTCCTTGGCCGGGCACTCGGGGCCCTCCTCGACCTTGCCGTGCTTGATGCAGTAGAACCACTCGCCGGGCTGGCCGGTCGGCTTGCGGTGGAATCCCAGGGGCATGACGCTCTCCCGTTCAGACGGATGGGTCGATACCGATCATTCCCCGGCCCGGGCGGCTGCGCACACCACCCGGGAACGGCGGGGCCCGGCGGCTAGACTCGCCGCCATGGCTCTCGTACCCGGCATCCAGTCCCCCACCCGCAAGGTCCCGGCGCACATCACGCGTCCCGAGTACGTCGGGCGGCCCGCCCCGACGCCGTACACCGGGCCCGAGGTGCAGACCGCCGAGACGATCGAGAAGATGCGGATCGCGGGCGGGATCGCGGCCCGGGCGATGGAGGAGGCGGCCAAGCTGATCGCCCCCGGCGTCACCACCGACGCGCTGGACGTCGTGGCCCACGAGTACATGTGCGACCACGGCGCCTACCCGTCCGACCTCGGCTACCGGGGCTTCCCGAAGTCGATCTGCACCTCGATCAACGAGGTGATCTGCCACGGCATCCCGGACTCGACCGTGCTGCAGGACGGCGACATCGTCAACATCGACGCCACCGCGTACATCCACGGGGTGCACGGCGACCTCAACGCCACCTACCTGGTCGGCGACGTGGACGAGGAGTCCCGGCTGCTGGTCGAGCGCACCCGGGAGTCCCTCAACCGGGCGATCAAGACGGTCAAGCCGGGCCGTCAGATCAACGTCATCGGACGGGTGATCGAGTCCTACGCCAAGCGCTTCGACTACGGCGTGGTGCGGGACTTCACCGGACACGGCATCAACACGTCGTTCCACTCCGGCCTGATCATCCCGCACTACGACAGCGAGCGGGCCACCGAGGTGATCAAGCCGGGCATGACCTTCACCATCGAGCCGATGCTGACCCTGGGAACGTACGACTACGAGATCTGGGCGGACGGCTGGACGGTCGTCACCAAGGACCGCAAGCGCACCGCCCAGTTCGAGCACACCCTGGTGGTCACGGCGGACGGCGCGGAGATCCTCACCCTGCCGTGATCCCCGCCCCGAGCCGAAGGGGCGCGCCGGTGTCGAAAGCGACGAGCGACAAACGACGAAGGAGCGCCGGAGCGAGGAGTGTCGGCACCGGATCAGAGCGCCCCGGAGGCGAGCGGGCGAATAACAGCCGCCCCGAGCCGAAGGGGCGCGCCGGTGCCGAAAGGGAGAAGGGCCAAGCCGCCGACGAAGGAGGTGGCGCAGTGCCCGCCGACCGTCGGCACCGGATCAGAGCGCCCCGGAGGCGAGCGGGCGACCAGCACAGCGCGGGCGAGTAACCCTCCTCAGCCGATGAGCCACTGCTCCTCGGCCACCGCGCCCACCTCGGTGCAGGCGTCGGTGAGCACGTCCAGGACGCGCAGCGGGTCCGGCAGCGGCTGCTCGGGCCCGCGCAGCCACCGCACCTGGGAGCCGTCCGGCAGCGCGGCCGGCGGGAGCAGGGTGTACGAGCCGCGGCAGTGCCAGCGCAGGCCGGGGTGCTCGGACATGGTGTCGGGGGTGGAGTCGAGCGCGCTCGGCCACCACTCGTCCTCGTCCTGCGGGGTGCCCCGGGTGGCCGTGAAGAACAGGTAGCGGTCCTCGCCGACGGCCGCGACCGGCCCCTCGACGCCCAGCGCGGTCAGCCGCTCCAGCGCCAGCCGGCCGGCCTCGGCCGGGACGTCCAGCACGTCGTGGACCCGGCCGGTGGCGGTGATGAAGTTGGCCTGCGGGTCGCGGGAGAGCCAGCGGGACAGCTGCTCGGCATCGGTGGTCGCCTGGGTCTGCCAGGCGAAGGAGACCGGGTGTTGGGCCGGAGCCGGGCAGGCCACCCGGTCACAGGAACATCGGTAGCCGGCCGGGTGGGCGGCGGGTGCGATCGGGAATCCGGCGCGCACCGCGCCGAGCAGCTGATCCAGTCCGGCGGACGGGTCCTCGCCCCCCGGGCGGGCCCGCTGTCGATCACGCCTCTGCCACCAGGTCGTCCACCTGCCGCCGGCTTCCATCGGGCCCCTTCCGCGCACTGCTGTGCCTGGTGCGACACAGCGTTCGACGTACCACTCCGACGCAACGCACAGCGCCCCCCGCTGCTTCCCAGGTAGGTGCTCGGCCCTGCTGTCCGCGCCCTGCCGGCCGCGGCCCGGGGTCACCGGACGGCCGACGCCCGGGTCACGGTACGGAGTCGCGGCAGCACGCTGTCCGCGCCGGTTCCGGCCGGAGGGCACGCCGACCCGCGCCTCGCCCGGCCCGTACGGGCCCGCTGACCCGGGTGAACCCCGAGGGCGTACAGGACAAGGATAGGGGTGCGCAGGGCCTCCGGATGACCGGGGGCGGTGCCTCTCCGGTCACACTCCGGGCACCCGGCCCTCACCGGACCTCCGTCTCGGGGTGCCCGGGCCATGCTCTGGGCGTGGCCACCACGTGGAGGTGAGACCCTGGAGGGGTGAAGAGCGCGGACACCGAATTCGTCGGCGGCCCCCTGGACGGGAAGATCCTCCCGATCCCGCTGGGGCCGATGCTGGGCGTGCCGAAGAAGTACAAGGTCCCGGTCCCCGCGCACGGCGAGACCCCCGCGCGCACACTGGTGTACGTCCGGAGCAAGCAGGTTCGGGGCCTGAGCTGGTTCTGGCGCTACGAGTACGACGAGGCGGCCACCGCCAGGGCCTCCGGCTGACGGGCCGCCCGTTCCGCTCCCCCCATCGCCTCCCCAGGAGCGTCGGCATGGCCAGGACGGTACGGCACCCCGCACGACACCACCGGAACCGCTCGCAGGCGGTCACCCACCACAACCGGCAGGTCGCCGGGGTCACCGGGGTGCTGCTGCTGGCGGTGTCCCTCTACAGCGTGACGATCGGCCCCGACGGCTGGCTCTGGTTCGGCTGGGCGGTGCTGCTGCTCGCCTGTGTGGCCCTGTTCGTGGTCCGGCCCTGAGCCTCCAGGGCCCGGAGAGCAGCGGCACCCGCCCGTCGCGTCCGTCCCCCCGCGCCGGTCAGTCATCCTCGGCGAGGATCAGGTACAGCTTCTTGCGGGCCTCGGTCAGCACCGCCAGGCCCTTGGCGCGCTGCGCCTCGGTGCCCGTCCGCATGACCTGGTTGACGGCCAGGTCGACCGCGGCGAGCGCCTGGCCCACCTCCTGGATCGCCTCCCAGTCGACCTCCCGGCCGGCCTCCGCCCACGGCTCCGCCGGCCCGGCCTCGGCCTCGGCCCGGCCCGCCTCGGTGAGCGAGACCAGCCGCTTGCCGCCGACCTCCTCAGCGGTGATCAGACCCTCCTCCTCCAGCAGCTGGAGGTTCGGGTAGATCGAGCCCGGGCTGGGCCGCCAGGCCCCGCCGGTCCGCTCGGTGATCTCGGCGATCATCTCGTAGCCGTGCATCGGGCGTTCCTTGAGCAGGGCCAGCAGCGACGCGCGGACGTCCCCGCGTCGGGCCCGGCCGCCGCGCCGCCCGTGCGGGCCGCCGCGCCGGGCGCCGTGGCCGCCGAAGCCGTGCCCGAACGGGCCGCCGCGCTGCGGGCCGAACCCGCCGAAGGCCTCCCGCCCCTCGAAGCCCTCTCCGGGCATCCCCCGGAACTCCGGGCCCGGCCCGCGACGCCTTCCGCCGCCGCGCGGGCCCTCTCCACGAAATCGCATTCCTGAGCGCATGGCGCCCACCTCCCTGTTCACCGAAACAGTCGAGTTACTGTCTCGATAGTTCGACGATATATCGGCAACTGTCGCTCGTCAACGAATGACGACACAGCGGCCCTGACCCGTGACAGCGAAGTTGGGACGGTTGTCATCAGAGTTGGGACAACGCTTGTCCATGTCAGCGATTCAGGGATGCTGTGCAGTTTGCGACAGCGAAGTTGGGACCAGTGACCGGTGCCGGTGGCCCGAGCCATCTGCGATGTCCTATGCCCGCTGAAGGCTGAGGGTCGGTGTCGGCACCGCCGCCCGCGCCTGAAATCATCGCGGCCATGTTCGAAGCGAAGCGTAGACAGCAGGCCATCGCGGGCGTCGAGACGCACGTCCGCGACTTCTTTGCAGGTCACCAGCAGGTTCAAGCCCACGACTATGATTTCGGGTATGATTTCGGGCCCGGCCGTCAGGAAGCCGTTCCCGGTCTGCGCATCATCGCGGCCAGCCCGGGCCCTCGCTGCAACGTCTGGACATACGTCACCGCCGGGTGCTGGTCCGCGGTCGAGAAGCAAGGGCACGGGTTGGAGTTCGCCCTGACCGCTCCGGCTGGCGACGTGAGCTTCGTGGACCTTCTCGCGAAGATCGCTTACTACCACGCCGGACACCATCTCGATCTTGAGCACAGCATGCCCATCGGCGAGCCGTGGATGCCCGGTTCGTCATGCGACCATCTGCTCGTCAGCCTGCCGTACCTCCACGGCCCGGATCTGGAACACTGCCCGCTGCCGAACGGGCATGCCCGCATCCTCTGGACTCTCCCGGTGACGGCGGCCGAAATTGCGTTTCGCCGCGAACACGGCCATGAAGCGCTGGAGCAACTCTTCGACGAACACGAGATCGAGCCCACGGACCCCAAGCGCGCTTCCGTGGTCTGACGCTTCCTCATCAAGGCGGCAGGGTCTTCCGGATGACCTGTCCTGCCAATCCCGTCACCCTTACCGCTGGGGCACCGAGTTCCCTTGCTGTCCGCGCTGCTCGAAGACCTCCACCGCCTTGCAGCTGACTGAGCACCATGGCTCGACGCGGTAGTCGGCGCGAGGAAGCACGGTGTCGCCGCAGACGCGACAGGTGCCTGGGAGTGGCAGCGGGACCGTCTCCCAGCGGGCGATTAGGTCGAGGCAGCGTCTCGAACAGGCCCTCCTTCGGGCGTGTGATGACTCCGTTGGCTGCTCGCAGCCCGGGCAATGAGCCGCCGGTTGCTCGTCATCCGGAGCGTCGGACGCTTCTTTGTGCTTTCTCAGTCTGGGCAGAGGCTCACCGCGCTGTCGGTAGTAGAAGGCGACTCGGCGGCAGTGTGAAGAGCACATGTAGCGTCGCTGTCCGATCCGACGCTCCATCGGCTGTCCGCAGACGCGGCAGGGCACTATGCCTCGTTGGGAGTCCGGGATTGCCCTGCGCAGGCGCTTCTGGCGGCAGGTGGTCGAGCAGGTCCTGGCTCTTGGTCCGTTGGTCGATGACGGAGGGATCAAGCCTCCGCACTCGACGCAGTCAATCGTTTCAAGGATCTTGCGGAGTCGCTCTGGGTCGCGTCCGGTGATGGCTGCGATGCGCTCCCAGCTCGGACTGCCTCGGTGCTGCGGAGGTTCTGCGAGGAATATGCGCAGGTAGGTGGGCGGCAGGAAGTTTGCTTGGGCGAGGCGGGTGATGAACCGACGGCTTCCTTCTCCGGCCTGCGGACGGACCTGAAACGGTAGTCGGACGACGTGGGCCTGCCAGGCCGATGAGGTCACTGCTCGGTCTTGGGGCGCTTGCGGGCGGAGGCAATGTCCAGGTCGACGGCAAGCAGTCCCGCCTTCGTGATCTGTTCGGTGCCGGTGAGGATGGCGTCGACGGCGGCTCCGCGGATCTGGTGGGAGAGGGTGCCGATCATGCCGCCGGTCCGGGTGTGGAGGAAGCGATCAAGGCGCGTGAGGGTGCCCGGCTTGTGCTGCTGCAGCAGCAGATTCGCCTCCATCTGTGCCACCAGGGCCTTCCACTCCGCGTTGTAAGGGAAGGGGTGGGTGGCCACTGCGGTGAAGCGGGCAGCGATCTGGTCGCCGCGAGTGCCGGACAGGAGACTGCTGCCCTCGATGTCGATGCCTGCGTAGGCGAACGTCGCCGGGATGCGTTCGGAGAAGTACTTGAGCGTGTCGGACGCTTCGGCACCGGTGCGGGTGTGCAGGGAGATGTTGTGTATCTCGTCAACCAGCACCAGACCGGTGCGGCCCTTGGTGCAGACACCGACCACAGCCTCGGTCAGGTCGGTGATGTTCAATCTGCCCATCACCGGGAGGTTGAGGAAGCGGGCGAACTCAGCGGCGATCATGCGGGGCGTCGCGGCGGGCGGAACGGTGATGTAGATGACCGGTATCCGCCCGTCCTGCCCCGGATGCCGACGCCGGTCCTGGAGCTCGTGGGCCAGGCCGAGCTGGGCCAGCGCGATGGTCTTGCCCGTGTTGGCAGGCCCGGTGACGATCAGCCCACGGCGGGCGCTGATCGCCCCGCGGTTGAGGATGACCAGCCGGCGCCCGCAGGTGACGGTCCTGCGGACCGTGGAGGTGGCCACCACCTGCAGGCGGGCGTGGTGGTCGAGCCGACCCTCGTCGTAGATGTACTGGTCCTCCTTCGACAAGGAGTCGTACTCAACCTGCGACAGCACGGCCACCGGCTCGCTGAGTGCGGACGCGACGAACTCCAGCCAGCCGGAGTGCGTGGTCAGCTGGCGTCCGAAATCGTCGTCCGGGATGTCGGGCATGGTCGTAGTCACGGGCGCTTCCAGGGATCTTCGAGCGGGTCGAAGAGTCCCAGCGGGATCACCTCGGCCAGCGTTTCCTCGTCCTGCACCGGCTCCTCCGGTGCGGGGTCGTCCTTCGACTGCGGAACCGGCTCGGACGGCGGGGCCGTCGCAGGCACTGCCCTGGTGCGGGCCGCGACACGCCGCTCTGCCTTGGACTCCTTGGCCCCGCGGGGCTTCTCCTTCGAGGGGCCGGCGTGGGCGCGGGTCAGAAGGTCGGTGACGGCCTGGGCGAGTTCCTCCTCGGTGGCCTTCGGCAGTCGGTGGCTGACGTGGTCCCAGGCGAGGTCCCCGAAGGGGACCGCGGCCCGGTGCAGGTACTTCCATGTCGCCTTCACCCAGCCGCCGGCGCCCCGGTGGTTGCGGACCCAGACGTAGGAGACGTCGTAGGGGTCGCGGTGGACCTCCCAGAGCCCGCGCTTGGCGCTAACGCCCGAGTCGCGGCGACGCATGGGTGCGAGCTCGGGACTGTCGTAGGTGCGGTTGTTGATGCGGATGCCGTAGGAGTTGACGGCCCGCCAGGCCGCAGGCAGCAGCTCGACGTAGTCGTCAGCGCTGAGCGCGACTGGGACATAACCGGAGGCCTCGACCAGGGCGGCGTACTTCTGGTTCGGCGTGAACAGCCGGCCCGGGTGGTCGGGGTCGCGCAGCCCGTCGTGAGGACGGTTCTGCCACTTCGCGACGACCCACTCGTCCAGCAGATTTTGCAGTTCAGGCAGCGACCACAGGTTCTCCCGCTCAAGGTGCCGCCCGCGGTGTTCGGTGCTGCCGCCGGTGAAGCCCGGAAGGAACTGGGCGAACCCCCGGGCGACGGTATCCAGCATCTTCTCGATGTGGCCCTTCTGGAACGGCGAGCCCTTGTGGGTGGGCTGGAAGTCGATCTCCAGGAACCGGCAGGAGGCCCGGAAGTTGTGCGAGATGAACACCTTCCCGTGGTCGCAGACGATCATCTCGGGGACGATCACCGGCTTGGCGGCCGCGTGCCCCAGCCGCTCGTCTAGAGACAGCAGGCGGCGGTGCGGCAGCACCGAGCGGGACATCTTCAACGCGTCGACCCAGCCCGGCCGCATCAGCTCCGGAGTGACGGTGCGGGCCAGCAGCACGCTCGCGTCGACCGCCTTTGTCGTCGGCCGCAGGACTGCCGCGGACAGCGTCCGGGTAGCGACGTCGATCATGCCGGTGATCTCGACCTTGCCGACGACGCCGTCATCGAGCCGGACCATCACGTCCAGCGGACTGGAGTCGATCTGCATCACCTCGCCCGGCGCCGACACGGTCAGCTCGCCGAACGGCGCGTTGGCTCCATGGGCGACGGATCGGCGGGTGCGGGCCGAACCGGTGGCATGCGTGCCAGCTGTGAGCTTGGCCAGCAGCCGGTAGAGCGTCCGCCGGGCCGGCAGGTCGACCGACTCGACATCGGATGCGTGCAGGATTTCCCTGGTCCGCCAGATCAGGTAGGCCGCGTTGCGGGTCGACGCGTCGACGCCCTCTCCGATTGCCTGGCGCATCGCTTCGACGACCGGTCCAGGCACCGAGCCGAACTCGTTGCGCTTGCGGATCGGCCTTCGGTCGACGAGTCCGACCAGGCCTTCCGCCTCGTAGCGGCGGCGGTGGTTGGCGACCGTCTTGGCCGAGATCGGGTGCCCCGCAGCGGTCAGCTCGGCCGCCTTCGCCTGCTGGCGGACGCTCAGCGACGTCCCCGGCTCATATCCGGGCCGAGGCCGCGTGCCGGGCTCTGCGTCCGGGGGCAGCCCGTGCCTGACCTCCAGGACATGCTTCTCCCACCACAGTGCCCGCTTCACCGCCTCGGGCGGCAGGCCATCCAGCAGCCCGACCTGCGGCAGTGGCATCCGCTGCGGTGCGAAGAGGATCTCGAAGTCCGCGGCCTCGAACAGGTCGAGCAGGGCGACCACCCGGTGAGGCATTTCCGCGTCATCCAGCACTGCGGCTTGGGCGGTGACCTGGAGGACTCCCCTGATCTGCCCGTCGAACCGGACTCGCTGCCCCACCGCGAGTGCCTGCGGTCGCTTCAACACGCTCACTCGTCCGCCTTCGTCCAGACCAGGCTGTCCATCTGCATCAACGCTCCCGTCAGATCCGTCACCAGGACTCCGGACCACAGCAGGTGGAAGAGGACCGGCAGGACCTGTAAGCGGTCCCCGACCAGCTCGGCCCCTTCCCAAAGGGGCATCGGCTCACGGAAAGCCTGGGCCAACCGAGCGGCCACCTCCGCGGGTCGACCGCAGCGAGTCCGACGGTAGCGGGCGAGCCAGCGGACGTTCGCCATGAACACGGGCTCGGGCCTACCCGCCCTTTCGAACTCCCAGCCCACCGCCCGGCATGCGTCCTCGGTAGCGGCGAATGCCTCCCGGGCCGTCTCATCCACGTCGTCCTCGGCTCGGACGTCGACGACACGGGCCCCGCCGTCAGCCAACCGGACGAAGTAGTCCGGAGCGTGCCGGCGCATCCGGGAGCCGTCGTGCCAGTGCAGCCAGAACGGCTGGGAGGAGATCCCCACCACCTGCGGATCCCGGTCCAGCAGGATGAGCCGATCGCGCTCCAGCCACGACTCGTAGCCCACGTGATCCCGCACCGTCGTCGAGAAGTACCAGCCCGCGAATCCACGAGCCTCCTTGCGCCAGCTGAACTCTCGGACCGGCTCCACCGCCTCGAATGGCGTATCCCAGCTCAAGCCCAGCGACCGGCGCCTCCGGGACCCGCCGACGAAGAAGTCCAGCTCAAAGGACGCAAGAGCAGCCTGCTCAAGCCCGAGAACAGGCTCCGCCAACGCTTCCCCCACCGGCGAGATGGATCAATCCCAACTTCGGTGTCACAAACTAGCGTTGTCCCAACTTCGATGACAACCGTCCCAACTTCGCTGTCACAGGTCAGGCCCCGGCCGACGACACGGCCGTCCCACAGGGCGCGCGGGCCCGTCGGCGGCTACGGTGACGGGCATGGCCGGTGAACGAGACCTTGCGACCCTGCTGCGCGGGATGCGACCGCAGCTCCACCCGGGGCGGTACGTCTACTGCACCCTCCCCGCGAAGGTGCCCGCCGGGATGCGGCCGGTGGTGACCGTCGCCGAACCGGAAGGGGTGACGATGGTCGTCGCCCAGGAGGAGGCCGACGCGCTCGGGCTGCGCTACGAGTACGTCGCGGCCTGGATCACCCTGCAGATCCACTCGGCGCTGGAGGCCGTCGGACTGACCGCCGCCGTGGCCGGACGGCTCGCCGAGGAGGGCATCAGCTGCAACGTCGTGGCCGGCTTCCACCACGACCACCTGTTCGTCGCCGCCGACGACGCCGACCGCGCCGTCCGCGCCCTGGAGGAGTTCTCCGCCCGCTCCGCCTGACGGTCCCGCCGGGTGGCCGCCGCCGACCGACCCTTCGACACTGGAGACAGCCGCCCCGCCAGGGCCGGCCCCCACCGGAAGGAGACGGCCGCCATGGCCATCTGCGTCACCTGCGGCAACGACTACTGGCTCGCCTTCGAGATCAAGACGGTCACCGGCGACACGTACACCTTCGACAGCTTCGAATGCGCGATGGAGAAGCTCGCCCCCCGCTGCGAACACTGCACCGTCCGCATCGTCGGCCACGGCGTCGAGGTGGCCGGCATGTTCTTCTGTTGCGCCAACTGCGCCCGCGTCAACGGCGGCCTCGGCGAACAGATCCGCGACGCCGTCGGCTCCCACCCCGGCTGAACCCCGCCACGCCCCACGACGCACGAAGGCCCTCCGGCCCGCGCTTCCCGCGCGGGCCGGAGGGCCTTCGGATGTTCAGGGGCGGAAGAGTCGGCCTGTACGCCGGGTTCTGTCTCCCGGGTTGCTCGCGCGGCCCGGGGAGGCGGCCATCCATCTAGGGCTGCCGTTGCCGACAGCCTCGTGCGGTCCACCCGCGGACTCGGGCGAGCAGCCTTCAGACGTCCGCGCACGGTGCCCGAGGACACCGATCTTGACCTTGCTCCAGGTGGGGTTTACCTAGCCGGCCGAGTCACCCCGGTCGCTGGTGGTCTCTTACACCACCGTTTCACCCTTACCCACGCGCCGTAGCGGTGGGCGGTCTGTTTTCTGTGGCACTGTCCCGCGGGTCACCCCGGGTGGGCGTTACCCACCACCCTGCTCTGTGGAGCCCGGACGTTCCTCGGCGGGTCAGGGACCCGTCGCGACCGCCCGGCCGGCTCTTCCGCCGTAGTGGTCATCGTAGCCGCTCGGGCGGGGCCTCCCGTACACCGGACCGGGCCACGGGCGGCTCGGCGCCGAGGCGGGCCGCCACCCGGGCAGCAGTGCCGGTGGCCCAGGCCGTGGTGGTGAGCAGCCCGAGGGCGAGGATCACGGCACCCAGGCCGACCAGGATCCACCAGCCGGCGTGGCTGGCCGGGGCGAAGCCGGTGGCCACCGGGCCGACCACGGCCGAGGTGACGACCGTGCCGATCACCGCCACACCCAGCGACTGGCCGACCTGCCGGCTGGTCGAGGCGACCGCCGCGGCCACACCCGCCTGGGCGCGCGGCATGCCGGAGACCGCCGCGTTGGTGATCGGCGGGTTCACCATGCCGAAGCCGAAGCCGAACAGCGCGTACGCGACCAGCAGCAGCGCCGGCGGGGAGTCGGCGGACAGCCGGGTGAGCAGCAGGCCGCTCGCGGCGAGGCAGAGCCCGGCCACGGCCAGCGGCACGCGCGGACCCCGGCTGCTGACGATCCGTCCGGACAGCGGCGCGCAGACCAGCATCATCCCGGCCATCGGCAACGTCCACAGACCCGCCTCGACCGGGTCGTAGCGCCGGACGTCCTGCAGGTAGAGGGTGTTGAGGAAGAGGAAGCCGCCGAGCGCGGCGAACGCGCAGACCGCGGTGACGGTGGCGCCGGCGAACGGGGCGCTGGCGAAGAACCGCGGGTCCACCAGCGGCTCGGCCACCCGCCGCTCCCAGAGCGGGAAGGCGACCAGCGCGGCCACCGCCGTGGCGGCCAGGGCGAGGATCAGTGGGGAGGTCCAGCCGTTGCCCGGGCCCTCGATGATCGCGGCGGTGCCGCAGCCCAGCAGGACGATCATCAGCGACTGCCCCACCGGGTCCAGCCGGCGCGGCCTCGGCGCGCGCGACTCGGGGACGTAACGGGCGGTCAGCAGTATGGCGGCGAGTGCCACCGGGACGTTGATCAGGAAGATCGAGGGCCAGCCCGCGCCGTTCACCAGGAAGCCGCCGAGCAGCGGCCCGAGCGCCATCGAGATGCCGACCACGCCGCCCCAGACGCCGATCGCCCGGGCCCGCTCCTTCGGGTCGGTGAAGGTGTTGGTGATGATCGACATCGCCACCGGGTTGAGCATCGAGCCGCCCACCGCCTGCACCGCCCGGAACACCACCAGCCATTCCAGGTCGGGCGCCAGGCTGCACAGCAGCGAGCCGAGCGCGAAGCAGGTCAGCCCGATCTGGAACACCCGGCGGCGGCCGAAGCGGTCGGCCACCGAACCGAACAGCATCAGCAGCGAGGCCAGCACCAGGGTGTAGGCGTCGATGATCCACTGCAGCCCGGAGGCCGGGGCGTCCAGGTCCTTCTGGATCGCCGGCAGGGCGATGTTCACCACGGTGTTGTCCAGGCCGACGATGAACAGGCTCATACAGCAGATCGCGAGGACGAGCAGACGGCGGCGTCGCCCGGAGGCGGGGGCGTCGAGTGAGGCGGCATGGGACACGGACCGATCTTCCCATCCGCTGGCGGGCGCGGGGCCACGAATCGGACCGTCCGGGTGGCGGCTCCGCGGTGCACGGACCGCGACCGTGCGGGGGGCCGCTCAGACGGCGGCGAAGCGGACCGTCCGGGTGGCCGGGTCGGCCGTGGTCAGGCGGACGTCGATCACCCGGCCGAGCGGGAGCGGCCGCCCGGCGGCGGTGCCGTCCGCGGTGCCGTCGGCGTGGTCGGCTCCGCCTGGTCCGCCTGGTCCGCCTGCGCCGTCGGCCGGGCCGGCGCGGTCACAGCGGGCCCGGACGGCGGGCTCGCGCAGCTGGACGGTGCCGGAGCCGGGGCGCTTCCCGTCCACCTCGATGACCACCGCGGAGAAGTCCTCGCCCTCCCGGCCGACCAGCAGCTCCGCCTCCACCAGGTCCACGCAGGCCCGTTCCACCTCGGCAGCCCGGCGGTCCCCGCTCGCCATCAGCGCCGGTACGGCCGGCAGCGCCTCGCGCGCCCAGTCCGGCACGTCCTCCCCCGCCGCCACCGCCGCGCACACCTCCTGCGCGAAGCGGTCGCCGAGCCGGCGCAGCGGCGCGGTGCAGTGCGCGTACGGGGCGGCCAGCGCGGCGTGGCCCGGCTCGGCGGGGGCGGGCAGCCCGCGGGACTCGTCGAAGGCGTGGTAGCCGGCGCCACGCAGCAGCCCGGTGCAGGCGTTGAGGAAGGCGGCGTTCAGCGGCGCTTCCGGGTCCAGCGAGCGGATCAGCTCCGGGTACGGGAGCGCCTGCGGCCAGTCCACGTCCAGCGCGGTGGCGATCCGGCGCAGCCGCTCGTACGCGGCGGCGGGCGCGGCCGGCAGGGTGCGCAGCAGGCCGACGCCGGCGTCCAGCATCAGTTCGGCGGCGGCCATGCCGGTGAGCAGCGAGATCTGCGCGTTCCAGCCGTCGGCGGGACTCGGCGCGCGGTAGCCGAGGACGTAGCCGTGCAGGGTCTCCTCGACCTCCTGCTCGGGCACCGGCAGGCTGATCCCGCCCCGGGCCCGCTCCTGCTCCTCGCGCAGCCGGCCGACGGTGGCGAGCAGGGCGAGCTGCTCGTCGGCGCCGCCGAGGTCCACGGCGCGCTGGACGGCGGCGTAGTCCAGGCGGCGGTGCGAGCGGACCATGGCGCGGCGGACGTCCGCCAGGACGACGGCGCCGTCGGCGTCCAGGTCCAGCTGCCAGAGCAGGGCGGGACGCGGCTCGCCGGGCAGCAGGCTGGCGGCGTCCTCGGAGATCCGGGCGGGGTGCAGCGGGACGCGGTGGTCCGGGAAGTACAGCGTCTCGACCCGGCGCCGGGCCTCCACGTCGATCGCCCCGCCGGGGCGGACGAAGGCGGCGACGTCGGCGATCGCGTAGTGCACCCGGTAGCCGCCGCCCGGACGGTGGCTGAGGTGCATCGCCTGGTCGAGGTCCCGGGAGCCCGGCGGGTCGACGGTGAACAGCGGCAGATCGGTGGCGTCGTGCTCCGGCAGCCAGGGCCGCTCGGCCGCCTCCTCCGCCTCGGCGAGCACCGCTTCCGGCCACTCGGTGTGGATCTCCAGGTGGGTGCGGAGCTCGGTCAGCTCGGTGTTGATCCGGGCGGAGTCGGCGGCCTTGACGCGCAGTTTTCGGCGAGGCATGGACGTCAGGGTAGAGCGGGACCAGGGGATTTCGGACGGAGGCTCAGCGAGCCCTCAGCGCCCGAGCAGGGACTTCAGGTCCTTGGCGGCCGGAGCGACCGCGTCGTCGTAGCCGCCGGTGGCCAGCCGCAGCATGAAGGCCACGGCGTCGTCCGGGTGCGGGTGGGTACGTGGGAGGTCGGGGCGGGTCCGGCGGTCGGCCGTGCGGTTCTGCTCGACCCTCTGGGCGGCGTCGGGGGCCGGAGCGGCCGCAGTAGGGTGGCGGGGTTCGTCCGCCACAAACTGTTGAGGAGTCCGCTGTGCTGGTGCTGTTGCCGCCCTCGGAGGGCAAGGCCGGGTCCGGGGACGGCGAGCCGGTCGCGCTCGACCGGCTGTCGCTGCCGGGGCTGACGGCGGCGCGCGGTGCGGTACTGGACGCGCTGGTCGGCCTCTGCCGGGGTGACGAGGACACCGCCGCCGAGGTGCTGGGCCTCACCCCCGGCCTGCGCGGCGAGATCGCCAAGAACGCGGGCCTGCCGACGGCGGGGGCCCGTCCGGCGGCCGAGGTGTACACCGGGGTGCTGTTCGACAACCTGGGCCTGGCCACCCTGGACGCCGCCGCGTACGGCCGGGCCGAGCGTTCGCTGCTGGTGTTCTCCGGGCTGTGGGGCGCGGTGCGGATCTCGGACCGGATCCCGTCCTACCGCTGCTCGATGGGTGTGAAACTCCCCGGCCCGGGGGCGCTCGGCGCGTACTGGCGGGGCGCGATGGCCGCGGTGCTGCCGGAGGTGGCGGACGGGCTGGTGCTGGACCTGCGCAGCTCCGCGTACGCGGCGGCCTGGAAGCCGGCCGGCGAGGTGGCTGCCCGGACCGCGACCGTCCGGGTACTGCAGGAGCGGGGCGGCAAGCGCACGGTGGTCAGCCACTTCAACAAGGCGACCAAGGGCCGGCTGGTCCGGGACCTGCTGGTCACCGGGGCCGAGCCGAAGACGCCGGGCGAGCTGATGGACGCCCTGCTGGGGCTGGGCCACCGGGTCGAGCTGGCGGCGGAGGGCACGGCGCGCAAGCCGTGGCAGCTGGACGTGGTGGTCACGGACGTGCACTGAGCGGGGTGGGGGGGGGGGGGGGGGGGGGGGGCGGGCCCGCCCCCCCCCCCCCCCGCGCGGCGGGGGGGGGGGGGGGGGGGGGGGGCGGGGGGCGGGGCGGGGGGGGGGGGGGGGGGGGGCGGCGGGGGGGGGGGGGGGGGGTGGGGGGGGGGGGGGTGGGTGGGGTGGGGGGGGGTGGGGTGGTTGTCGAGGGTTTGGTGGATGGTGG
>NZ_JBICZB010000088.1:0-28440 GCF_043201815.1 Kitasatospora sp. NPDC048296 | reverse complement strand
CAGATCACGAGTCTCGACACCTCAAGATCTGCACAGGGGACGGCGTGTACTGCATCAGGCGCTCCTCAGCGACCCACAGATGGAGCAGAAGAGCCGTAAACCGCCGGTCAACCCCCGCCGGGCACCACCGCATGCCGGGCGATCAACTCACCGGGCCGGCACGGACCGCCGACGCCACGCATGGGCAGCACGGTCAACGTGTACGTCTGTTCGTTCCCCCGAGCAGCACGAAGCGTTCGGGCGCGCCCACCCGCACGCCCGTCCCTTGACGTGAATATGCCGCTCCGCGCGAACCACCGTTGACCGCCCACCCCACCCGGCGGTTGGCTCACCCCGAGCCGACCGCCGGGGAGTTCGACGCAACCAGCCCTGGACGCCGTCTGCCCTGGACGCCGCCAGGCCTGGACGCAACCAGCCCTCGACGCCACCGGGCGTCACCGTCGACGCGGCCGGCCGTTCCCAGGGGAGGGACCCGATGACCCGCACACGCACCACCGCCCGCCCGTCCCGGCGCCTGCTGCGCGCCGCCTGCGCACTCGGCGCAGCCGCCGCGCTCGCGCTCACCACCACCCAGGCGGCCCAGGCGGACCCCCGCCGGAAGTCCGGCGTCGAGCGGGTGTCCGTCGGCCTCGGCCAGGCGCAGCCCGACGGCGCCTCGCACGCCGCCGGGCTGAGCGCCGACGGCCGCTACACCGTCTTCACCTCGAACGCCACCAACCTGGTGCCCGGCGACACCAACGGCAAGTCCGACGTCTTCGTCCGCGATCTGCGGACCGGCGACACCGAGCGGGTCAACACCGGCCCGGACGGCGCGCAGGCCAACGGTGGCTCCTTCGAGGCCACGATCAGCGGCAACGGCCGGTACGTCGCCTTCAGCTCCGACGCCACCAATCTGACGCCCGGCGCCAACCTAGGCGCCCAGGACGTCTACGTCCACGACCGCTGGACCGGCGAGACCACCCTCGTCTCCGTCGGCGAGGAGCCGGGCAAGCCGCAGCCGAACCAGTTCTCCGGGCACCCGTCGCTCAGCTGGGACGGCCGCTACATCGCCTTCCAGTCCAACCGCACCGACCTGGCCCCCGGGACGGTCACCTGGTTCGGCGCCAACATCTACGTCCATGACCTGTGGACCGGCGAGAACCGCCTGGTCAGCATCGGTACGGACGGCAAGGAGGCGAACGGTTCCTCCGCCGCCCCCGTGATCAGCGCCGACGGCGGCAGCGTCGCATTCATCTCCAAGGCGACCAACATCACCAGCCGGGACAAGCCCGGCTCACTCTCCCCCGACGCGGCCGCCGGGCTCGCCGCCGAGTCCGGCCAGGAGCCCGACGAGCAGTTCGTCCGCGACTCCTTCCGGACCGACGACCGGCCCCGGATCCTCAAGCCGCACCTCTACCCGCTGTACGTCCGCGACCTGCGCGCCGAGGAGACCACCATGGCCAGCGCGGACGAGAAGGGCGGCTGGCGCGGAGCGGACTACCCGTCACTCAGCCCGGACGGCCGGTACGCGGTCTACTCGACCTGGGTCCAGCACGGCGACAACTGGTGGGATCGGCACTTCGAGGTGTACGTCCGCGACCTGGAGGAGGGCACCGAGACCCAGGTCAGCGTCGGCCTGCCCGGGACGAAGACCACCGGCGACTCCCTCAACGGGCAGATGACCGCCGACGGCCGCTGGGTGTACTTCGACTCCACGGCCGCGAACCTGGTGCCCGGCGACACCAACGGCGTCGGCGACGTGTTCCGGCGCGACCTGTGGAGCGGCCGCACAGAACGGGTCAGCGTGGCGAACGACGGCGCGCAGACCACCGGCGCCTCGTACGGACCGTACGTCGACGCCCATGGCGCCACGGTGGTGTTCAGCTCGGACGACGGCACCCTCGTCCCGGGCGACACCAACAAGGCGCCGGACGTGTTCGCACGCCACCTCCCGAAGCACTGACACCCGCCACAACACCCACGCCCCAGCCCCAGCACCGACCCCAGACCCCCTGCCCCCGGCCCCCGGCCCTGGCATCAAACACGATGCCGGGGCCACCCCCGACCCGCTACCCGAACTCGGGCAACAGGTATCCCAACTGCGAGATCACCGACCAGAGTTGATCCGCCACCTTGGCCGCCGCGGCGACCGCCCCGACGAACACCTCGGGTGCGGCCGCCGCCGCGACCAGCCCGCCCTTGGCCACCGCCGCCAGCCCCGCGACCACGCCGGTGCCCACCGCCGCCCACACCCCCAGGGCCAGCAGCCCGACCGCGCCCAGCCCGGCCAGGAACAGCTCGCCCTCGGGGGTGAACAGCCGCCGGTCGCGCTCGATCGCCACCGCCAACTCCGGCACCAGCGTGGGCCCGAGCGCCCGGGAGCGCTGCCGGGCCCGGATCACGTTGAGCATCGCCTCGCGGATCTTGTCGGGCAGTTGCACCGCCCGCAGCGGTACCCGGTGGATGTGGTACAGCACCAGCCCGTCGTAGCCGGGCCGCCCGTTCGCGGGCCTCGGGTACTCGCGGAACTCGGCCCGGTTGGTGGGCCAGTAGCAGAGCCAGTCGACGTAGGTCTCCCCGTTCTGTTCGATGACGTTGACCGGCATCGGCAGGATCATCAGCCCGGCCCCGAGCCGCCAGTCGGTGCCGGTGGCCACCACCGTGAACGGCAGCTGCTTGACGGCGGTGCGCTGCATGGCGAGCAGCCGGTTCTCGATCACCCGGCCGCACGGGTCCCGCAACACCGAGATCTTCCCCTGAAGTTCGCGGTAGGTGTCCAGGGCGCCCTGCTCGGTGCCGACCTCCAGGGCCTCCATCCGCAGCTCCGGGACGTGGTTCTGGATCCCGAGCATGTCCGGTTTGAGCGCTCCGCCCGGGGTGAGTTCACGGACGGCCTTGATCAGCTTGACCGCCGGGGTGCTGCGGTCCTTGAGCATCCGTTTGATCGCCTCGACCTTCGCGGTCGGGAAGACGTTGCGCAGGTCCTCCGACAGCACCTGGAGCACCATCCGCAGCACCGGGTCCTGCGGCTGCAGGGTGAGCCGCCCGTAGGGCAGCGCGTCCTCGGGGTCCAGCCGGTCCCGGCGGGGGCTGCCCCACCACTCGGAGATCCGGTCGAGCTGGAAGGTCACCCAGGTCGCGCCGGGGCGGGCGTCGAAGTCCGCCCCGAAGTGGTGGCGCACCCACAGCTCAGCGGCCAGGTACTCGAAGACCGTCGGCGGTTCGTCCCGCGCCTTGCCCAGCAGCAGGCAGGTGTCCTCATCCTTCATGAAGCTCACGAGATGTCCTTCAGCGGGCTGCTGACCGCGATGTCCGTCCCCGAGGTCGGCGTGTACTCGTTCCACTCCGCGATCAGCGTGCCCCGGTGCCCCGGGCGACGGATCGGGAAGGGCGTCAGGGTGCCGTCGTGGCGGTGGGTGAGCCCGGCGAGCAGCAGGTGGCCGTCGTCCGGCACCCGTACCACCTGGGCGGTCTCCTGGATCCGCCGGTCGTCGTACTCGTCCACGACCACCACGGTGTCCGGGTCGAAGCCCGCGCTGGAGGCCACCGGCACCAGCACCGGCGCTCCCCCGGCGGCCGGCTCGACCACGGCGGCACAGGTGGTCACCACCTCGTCCTCCAGGAGCAGCGAGCTGCTGCCCGGGTTGGCCGGCGGGATGCCCGGATAGTTGCGGTCGTCGTAGGCGGCGATCTCCCGGGCGATGGTCAGGTACGGGTGGTCGGCGGGCAGCGGGGCGCCGTGGAAGCCGCCCTCGGCGAACCGCACCCAGGCCTCCTCCCAGCCCTTGCGCACGGTGAGCACCACCCGGGCACTGCCCGCCCGCAGGAAGGCCTGCCGGTTGGCGTCGGGGTGGCTGATCCGGCTGACGAACGGCCAGGCGACGGGCGCGTCCCAGAAGTAGGAGTAGAGGAAGGTGACCACGTTCTCCCACTCGATGGCCTGGTTGACGAAGGCCACCTCCGCCTCGTGTCCCAGCACCGCCGCCCAGGCCGCGGCGCTCACTCCGAGCCCGCCGGTGTCGTTGCCGGGGAAGCCGGCGCCGTGGCGCAGCCGGTCGGGGTCGCTCGTGACCGAGGCCGTGAAGGCGTCAACCACCTCCGACGGCATCATGTGGTAGTCCACGCCGAGCAGGAAGCGCAGCACGCCCTTCATGATCTCGTCGCTCTCCTCGCGCCGGAGCGTGAGGGTGTCCACGCCGTTGAGGCGTTCGCGCAGGGCGGCGGCGCGGGCGGCGAGGTCCTGCTGTTCGGCGTAGTACTTGGTCTGGGCGGCGTTGAACAGGGCCGCCCAGACGTCGTTCTGCCACTGCCGGCGCGCCTCGTCGGTGGGTTCGACGGCCGCGGTGAGGCTCAGCCAGGTCTGCCGGTTGTTGACCAGGTGGAAGCTCACCACGCACGGCCCACCCGCGTGCCGCAGCAGGCCGCCGTTGACCGGGTCGGCGAGGTCGACGGGGCCGTGCGTGCCGTAGGGCTCGTTCCATTCGGGGATGGCGCTGCCGAGCACCTTGAGGTTGTAGTGGTAGTCGCCGGTGCGGCTCTCGGAGGTGAACTGGAACCAGAGGTTCTTGATCCAGTACCGGTCCGGGATGTTGAGCGGCGGCGCGTCGAAGATGGCGGCGCCGTCGTTGTTGGGCGCGGTGACGTTGACGTGGATGTCCGGGAGCGGGCCGGGGGCGAGCGGCACGGTGGCGCCGTACTTCTCGGCCAGCACCAGGTAGTGCGGCTGGCTCTCGCCGGGGCGGGTCTCCTCGGTGATGTCGGAGTGCGGCACGTCGAAGTGGAACGGTCCCAGCTTCGCCTCCAGTGCGGCGAGTTCGGCGTACGCCTCGCGCAGCGCCCCGGCCGGCTCGGGGATCGCCAGGTCGTAGGTGAGCCGCAGCCCGGAGCGGTAGAGCCGGACCCGCCACTTGCGCATCATGCTGAAGTAGTCGATCCGGATCGGGTCGGTGGGGCTGGCGTTCTTCAGCGTGCGGGTGGTGGTCTCCGAGGAACCGGTCACGGTGGTGGTCGTGATGGTGACCTTGTGCTCCTGCTTGGTGCGCGAGGAGGCCTTCTCGGTGATCGTGGTCGCGTGCTTGCGGCTGTCGGTGGCGGACTGCGAGTCGGAACTCTGGCTGGTCATGCCGGAGGTGGCGGAGCCGGAGATCAGCGGGATGCCGCCGGAGACGGTGCCGGTGACGTTGAACTGGTTGCTGTGCTGGAGCTGGCTGGTGGTGGACTGGGCGAGCTCGGTGTTGTCGGTGACGCCGGTCTCGCTGACGTTCTCCAGCGAGTCGGTGACGATCGAGCTGAACTCCTTGGAGGTGACGGACCACTCCTTCTGGCTGACGGCCGTCTCCTCCAGCGGCGCGAGCGGGATGGTGGCGACGAGTTCGCCGCGTTCGATCCCGGCCGGGGCCATCTCCAGGCGCTCCAGGTTGAGCAGGCCGATCGGGGTGACGGCCGCGTTGTGGTCGTAGGCGGCGTTCGCGGCGGCGGCCCGGCCGGCCCGGGCCAGGCCCTCGACGGTGCCGTCCGCGCGACGCAACTGTTCGAGGGCGCCGCCGAGTTCGCGCAGCGCGGGACCGTCCACGGCGGCGAGGGCGGCGGAGCGCAGCGGGCGGTCGGCGGGGTCGACGGCGGAGGCGACGAGCAGCCCCCAGGGCAGCTCGGCCGTCAACTGCCCGCGCAGGGCGGTCACTTCCTCCGGGCGAAGGTCGAGCCGGCGCAGGTAGGCGTGCTCGGCGAAGCCCGGGTTGTGCTGCGGGCTG
This sequence comes from Kitasatospora sp. NPDC048296, assembly GCF_043201815.1. Taxonomy (NCBI): domain Bacteria; kingdom Bacillati; phylum Actinomycetota; class Actinomycetes; order Kitasatosporales; family Streptomycetaceae; genus Kitasatospora; species Kitasatospora sp. NPDC048296. Next base: position 22,711 of record NZ_JBICZB010000088.1, on the reverse strand, counting down.
TCGACTTTCAGCGGGACGAGGGTGGCCTTGGGGATGCTGCGGGCGGCGTGCCCGAGCACCACCGGCTGCTGCCCGCCACCAGGCCAGGGCGGAGTCGGAGGAGTCGGCGGAGTCGGCAAGCCCAGCGGCGCGGGCGCAAGCGCGGGTACGGGCTCGGACGTGAGCGCGGGCGTCGACGCGGGCAGCTGCGCCGGCAGCTGTGCGGGTGCCCCCTGGACGTGGTCTGGCATGGCGGTCCCCTCCGTCCGTCTGCTGCCCGACACCTACCCGGGCCCGTGACGGGGACGCGTCGCGGGCGAACGGCTCGCGGGGCACAGTGCGTTGCGAGGAGGTGCGAAGCGGCGGGCAGAGCTCCCGAGCGCCTGCCCGCACCGAAGCGCGCCCCCACCGCCGAGGGCCGCTGTGCCGGAGTACCGGAGTACCGACACGCCGGCCCGGCACGCCTACCTGTTGGGAGCGCGTCAAGCGAACACTTGCCCCGACCCCGTTGACTGACGCTTTGTCAACTATTCACCATCCCCTGTCTACCCGCATAGAACCGCAGGTGGTGGCATGGACACATCGCCCGGCACACCCGTGCCGAGCCCGTGTCAGGGAGCTCCCCACATGCTTCGCGCCCATCGCATCGCCCCCGCCGTCGCGACCGTCGTCCTCGCCGCTGCCGCCCTCGCCACCGCCGGCACCGCGCACGCCGTCCCCGCCACCGCCTCGCACACCCGCACCGCCCTCGACGCGACCTGCTCGCAGGCCTACCTCCCGCTGCCCGACCCGGCCTGCACCCCCGGCGCCACCAACCCGGACGCCACCCAGGACACCATCGACTCCACCATCTGCGTCTCGGGCTACAGCACCTCGATCCGCCCGTCCACCACGTACACCAACCGCCTGAAGGTCCAGCAGATCGCCGCGTACGGCTACACCGACACCAACACGGCGGACTACGAGGAGGACCACTTCATCCCGCTGTCGCTCGGCGGCAACCCCACCGACCCGAACAACCTGTGGCCGGAGCCGCGCTACGCCACCGGCGCGAGCGGCCTGTCCTCCACCGACAAGGACACCGTGGAGTACAAGCTCTACCGCGCCGTCTGCAACCACCAGGTCGACCTGGTGCCCGCCCAGCAGGCCATCGCCACCGACTGGACCACCGCGCTCTCGGTCCTCGGTCTCAGCTGAGCGATCCGCTGAGTCCCAGCCGAGCCCCCGGCCGAGCCCTCAGCCGAGCGATCGGCTGAACCTCCAGCCGAGCCCCCGGCCGGTCGAAGAGCCCTCCGGCACGGGCGCCCACGCCCTCACAGCGTGAGCGCCCGCGCCGAGGCGCTGATCGGCGACGGGAGTTCGGTACGTCCCCGCAGGTAGCGGTCCACCGCGGCGGCCGCCGCCCGGCCCTCCGCGATCGCCCAGACGATCAGCGACTGCCCGCGCCCGGCGTCCCCCGCGACGAACACGCCGTCGGTCCCCGTGCCGTACTCGTCGTCCCGCTCCAGCGTGCCGTCCGAGCCGACGGCCAGCCCGAGCTGGGCGAACAGCGGCTGGTCCGGCTCCGGTCCGGTGAAGCCCAGCGCGAGCAGCGCGAGCTGCGCCGGCAGCGTCCGTCCGGTGCCCGCGCGGGCGCTGCGGTCCCCCGGCTCGGCCTCGGCGAAGCACACGCCCGCCAGCCGCCGGTCCGGTCCCGGCTCGAAGCCGACCGTGGCGGCCGCGAACACCCGGGAACCCGCTCCCGACTCCTCGTGCGAGGTGGTCTCCCGGTACACCTTGGGGTGGACCGGCCAGGGCTGCCCGGGCGCCCGGCGCTCCGGCGGCCGCGGGTTGATGTCCAGCTGGGTGACCGAGGCCGGGCGCTGGCGCAGCGCCGTCCCCAGGCAGTCGGCCGCGGTGTCCCCGCCGCCGACGATCACCACCTCGCGCCCCTCGGCGGACAGCGGCGAGGCCGCGCAGTCCCCCTCGTCCACCCGGTTCGCCCAGGTCAGGTACTCCATCGCCGGGTGCACCCCGGGCAGCCCGCGCCCGGGCACGGCCAGCTCCCGGCAGGCCGTGGCCCCCACCGCGACCAGCACCGCGTCGTACCCGGCCCGCAGCTCCTCGCCGGTGACGTCCCACCCCACCCGCACCCCGGTGCGGAAGGCCGTTCCCTCCGCCCGGAGCTGGTCGAGTCGCCGATCCAACCGGTGTTTCTCCAGCCGGAACGCCGGTATCCCGTAGCGCAGCAGCCCGCCCGGGCGGTCGGCCCGCTCGTAGACCGTGGTCGTGTGCCCGGCCCGGGTCAGCTGCTGGGCGGCGGCCAGCCCGGCCGGACCCGAACCGACCACCGCGACCCGCCGCTGCGGCCCTCGCCGCTCGGGCGGCTGGGGGCGGTCCCAGCCCGCTTCCCAGGCCCGGTCGGCGATCGCCAGCTCGACGTTCTTGATCGTCACCGCGGCCCCGCCGATCGCCAGCACGCAGGCGCTCTCGCACGGCGCCGGGCAGAGCCGCCCGGTGAACTCCGGGAAGTTGTTGGTCGCCAGCAGCCGCGCGGCCGCCGCCCGCCAGTCGTCCTCCGCCACCAGCCGGTTCCACTCCGGCACCAGGTTCCCCAGCGGGCAGGCGGCGTGGCAGAACGGCAGCCCGCAGTCCATGCACCGCTCCGCCTGTCCGCCCACCACCGGCAGCAGCGCCCCCGGCCGGTACACCTCCCGCCAGTCCCCCAGCCGCTCCCGCGCGTCCCGTCGCGCCCGCTCCGCGCGCGAAGTAGTGAGGAAAGCCATCCGGTCTGCCATCGCGGCCTCCGGCAGGGCGTGCCGACACGGACCCGGCGGCCCACCCGGCGGCGCGCCACCGTGTGGCCACCGTACGCCCACGAAGCGGCACAGGAAAGCCGTCGACCGAAGAACCCCGTGACCCGGCCGCGACTGCCGTGAGCACGCCAGGGAGAATCTCCCCATGACCCACACCGTGCTGATCGCCGAGGACGACCGTGCCATCCGCGACTCGCTCACCCGCGCCCTGACGCTGGAGGGCTACCGGGTACGGATAGCGGCGGACGGTACCCAGACCCTCGCCGTCCTCGCCGAGCAGCGCCCGGACGTCCTGGTGCTCGACGTGATGATGCCCGCGCCCGACGGCCTGGAGGTCTGCCGCCGACTGCGCGCGGCCGGCGACCGCACCCCGGTGCTGATGCTGACCGCCCGGGTCGAGGTACCGGATCGGATCGCCGGCCTGGACGCCGGGGCCGACGACTACCTGGTCAAGCCCTTCGACGTGGACGAGCTGTTCGCCCGCCTGCGGGCCCTGCTGCGCCGCCAGCCGCCCGGGCCCGTCGAGGACGTGCTGACCGTCGCCGACCTGCGGGTCGAGCCGCCCGCCCGCCGGGCCTGGCGCGCCGGGGAGGAGCTGGAGCTCTCCCGCACCGAGTTCGACCTGCTGGAGCTGCTGGCCCGGCACGCCGGCGCCGTCCTGGACCAGACCACCCTCTACGAGCGGATCTGGGGCTACGACTTCGGCCCCGGCTCGAAGAACCTCGCGGTCTTCATCGGCTACCTGCGACGCAAACTCGACCGCCCCGGCCTGACCCCCCTGATCCACACCGTCCGCGGCGTCGGCTACACGCTGCGCGAGCCGTGACCGGCCCCGCGCGCCCGCGCCCCCGACTGCCGCGCCCGGGCCTGCGCACCACCCTCTCGCTCGCCTTCGCCGCGATGGCCGCCCTGGTGGCGGTGCTGATCGGCACGCTCGGCTACCACGCGGCCGAGCACCTGATCCGCGACGACGAGACGGACGACTTCACCTCGGCCGTCCGGGCCGTGAGCGGCCAGGTCGAGCGCGAGAAGCTGTACCCGGGGGACTTCAACGGCCCGAGCGGGCTGAGCGAGCAGCTGCTGCACCCGATCCGGGTCAACGCGCAGGCCCTGGACTCCACCGGGGCCATCGTCCCGGGCACCGCCCACCTCGACCTCCCGACCACCTCGGACGACCGCGAGCTCGCCCACGCCGACGCCCCCGCCCGGACGGTGACGGACGTGCGCCGCCTCGGCGGCAACACCTGCCGGGTGGGCGTGGTCTCGCTCGGCGGCGGCCGGGGCGCGGTCCAGATCGTGCAGCAACTCGGCGACATCGAGGAGCTGTTGGAGAAGCTGCGCCAGCAGATGGTGGCCGTGGTGGCCGGCGTCGTGCTGATCGCGGGCGCGGCCGGCTGGCTGCTCGCCCGGCGGATCAGCGGCCGACTGGTCCGGCTCACGGACGCGGCCGAACTGGTCGCCGCGAGCGGCCGGTTGGACGTCCCGGTACCCGCCTCCGGTACAGACGAGGTGGGCCGGCTCGGCCGCGCCTTCGACCGGATGCTGGTCCGGCTCGCCACCGCCAAGGAGAACCAGCGCCGCCTCGTCCAGGACGCCGGGCACGAGTTGCGCACCCCGCTGACCAGCCTGCGCACCAACCTCGCGGTGCTGCCCAGCCTGGACCGGCTGCCGCCCGCGGAGCGCGCCGCGCTGATGGCCGACCTGGCCGAGGAGGCGCGGGAGTTGACCCTGCTGGTGGAGGAGCTGGTGGCACTCGCCGCGGACCGCAAGGCGGACGAGGAAGCGGTCGAGGTGGTGCTGGCGGAGCTGGCCCATGCGGCCGCCGTGCAGGCGCGGCGGCGCAGCGACCGGGAGATCACCGTGGACGCGGACGACACCACCGTCACCGCCCGCCCGGACGCGCTGGCCCGCGCGGTGGGCAATCTGCTGGACAACGCCGCCAAGTTCGACCCGGCCGGCACGTCCCCGATCGAGCTGGTGGTGCGCGGCCCGCGGGTCGAGGTGCGCGACCGGGGCCCGGGCATCGACGCCGCCGACCTCGACCGGGTCTTCGACCGCTTCTACCGGGCCACTGCCGCGCGCAGCCTGCCCGGTTCGGGCCTCGGCCTGGCCATCGTGGCCGAGGTGGCGCAGTCGCACGGCGGCATGGCCTTCGCCGCCAACCGCGAGGGCGGCGGCGCGGTGATCGGCTTCACCCTGGGCGGCTGACAGCACGACGGCGGGCCCGGTGCGCCGAAGCACCGGGCCCGCCGTGGATCTCACGCTCAGCCGGCGGCCAGCAGCCCCCGACCGAGCCAGTCGGCGTTGTCCTTCACGCCCGGCAGGACGAAGAAGTAGCCGCCGCCGGTCGGCGATATGTAGTCCACCAGCGGCTCGTCGATCAGCCGGGTCTGGGTGGCCTCGAACTGCCGCACCACGTCCTGCTGGTAGCAGCAGAACACCAGGCCCATGTCCAGGTTGCCGGCCTTGTCGACGCCCCGGTCGTAGTTGAAGCCGCGGCGCAGGATGCGCGAGGTGTCGGTGTCGGCGGTGCGCGGGTTGGCCAGGCGGATGTGCGCGTTGAGCGGGATCGCCTTGCCGTCCGGGTCCTTGCCGTAGTCCGGAGCGTCGGTCTCCTGGCGGCCGTCCAGCGGCGCGCCGGTGTCGCGGCGGCGCCCGAACATCTTCTCCTGCTCGGTGAGCGTGACGCGGTCCCAGAACTCGATCAGCATCCGGATGATCCGGATCACCTGGTAGCTGCCGCCGGTCGCCCAGGCGGGCTCGCCCATCCCGTCGGTCACCCAGATCAGCCGGTCCATCTCCCGGGAGGAGGAGGTGTCCGGGTTGACTATGCCGTCCTTGAAGCCGAGCAGGTTGCGCTGGGCGCCGTCCGGGCGGGACTGGTTCTGGAAGCCGTCGATCCGCCAGAGGATCTGCAGCGCGCCGCGGGTGTGCCGGGTGATGTCGCGCAGCGCGTGCAGCACGGTGTCCTGCCGGTCGGCGCAGATCTGCAGCGAGAGGTCGCCGTGCAGTTCGGCGGCCTGCAGGTTGTCGTTGGGGAAGGTCTTCATCGGCGCCAGCTTGACCGGCTTGGCCTTGGCCAGCCCGTAGCGGTCGTCGAACAGCGAGGCGCCGACGCCGACCGTGACGGTCAGGTTGTCGGTGGTCACCACCGGGCCGAGGATGCCGCTGTCGGACGGCGGCGCGCCGACGCCGAGGTCCGGCGGGGTGCCGCCGGCGGTGAGGAAGCGGATCCGCTCGGTCAGGGTCTTGAACAGATCCTCCAGGCCCTTGCGGTCCTGGGCGATCACCTGGCAGGAGATGAAGGCGGCGTAGCCCGGGGCCGGGGTGGTGATGCCGGCCTGGTGGTCGCCGTGGAACGGGACGGCCCCGGTCGCCGTCTGGTGGCTGTCCCCGGCGGCGGCCGGGCCGGCGCCGAGAGTGAAGGCCCCGCCCGCGAGGACGGCGGCGCCGGCGCTCGCGCCGAGCGCGGCCCGCACGAAGCTGCGCCGGGCCGGGCCGGCCGGGCAGCCACCCTGCTCGGCGGCCTGGGCGGCCTGGACGGCCGCGGCGGCGTGCGGGAACGGGCAGGAGCCGGTGGCTGCGGTCTGGTCGGTCATCAGGCGGCCTTCCGGATCTCAAGGAGCGCGGGGATGGGCGAGAGGTCTTCGAGCAGCTGGCCGGTGGCGCCGTTCAGCTGACGGCGGCTCTCGGCGGGCAGCTTGTCCAGCGGGGTCCAGCCGTCGGCGGTGTGGGCGGTGGCGACCAGGTCGCCGACCCGCTTCATCCCGGCGTTGACCCGGACCAGCACCTGCGGGTCGCGCTCGTCGAGCAGCGGCTGCAGCAGGGTCAGCAGCTCCTGGGTGCCGGCCAGGTTGGCCTGGGCGGTGGCCAGGTTGGTGCCGCTGCCCATGTCGGTGTCACCGGTCAGCTCGAACTGGAGGGTGTTCTCCAGGATCTCGTGGGCGCGCAGCGGCAGGTCGCCCGGGTCGAAGTCCTGGGTGGGGAAGTCGTGCACCAGCTTGGCGACGTTCTGGGCGAGCTCGTCGGCGACCGGCGTCAGGTCGGCGGCGGACTGGCCGTGCCAGAGGCCGTACTCCAGGCGCAGGAAGCCGGTGAAGTCCTTGTCGTCGGCCTTGTCGGCGAAGCCGTCGGCGCGGCCGTCGATCTTCTTGTCGAGGTCGGCGAAGGTGCCGTAGGCGGCGCCGAGCGAGGCGTACTGCAGGTGGGCGGTGAGCCAGTCGGCCTTGGCGGCGGCGAGGTCGCCGCCGTGCACGTCGGTCTGGATCTTCTGGGTCTGCGTCATCAGGGTCGCGAGGCCCTTGTTGACATAGTCCTTGTAGCTGTCCAGCGGGGCCTTGAGGTCGTCCTCGTTGACCGGCTTGACGGCCTTGACCTCGGCGCCGCCGCTGACGTGGACGGCGGCGGAGGTGACGGACTTGCCGCCGGTGGGCACGCAGCGCCAGGCGTAGTCGCCGGAGCCGATGGTGGCGGTCAGCGCGCGGGTGGTGCCGGGGGCCAGGCCCTCGATCTCGCCGTAGACGGCGCCGCTGCCCGGGTTGACCAGGTAGACCTCGGAGACCTTGTCACCGGTGTTGTGCATCTGGAAGACCTGCTGGCCCGGCTGCGGGTCGGCGAAGCCCTTGCCGCACTCCTGCTCGGAGACCGAGACGGTGGCGGCACTGTCCTGCTTGCCGTCGCTGGCCGCGATCACGACGCCGGCCACCACGACCGGGACGGCGACCAGCGCGGTCGGCAGCACCCAGCGGGGACGGCCCGCGCGCACCGGCTCGGCCTTCTCCTCGGCGCCCGCGGCCTTCTCGGCGCTCGTGCTCTTCTCGGCGGCGGCCGGGGCCGGGGCCACCTTGCCGCCGCGGATGCCCTCGATGAACAGGGTCATCACGATGCTCAGGTACGCGATGTAGCCGACGACCTGGAGGACCGTCATGGTGACGGTCAGGTTGAGGGTGCCCTGGACGAGCGTGGCGTACCAGGAGGAAGCGTCCAGATGGCCGCTCAGGTCGAAGGCGTACGTGGTGCCGCCGCCGATCAGCCCGGACTCCTGGAGGTCGCGCAGGCCGTAGCCGAGCACCCCGGCCGCGACGACGATCAGACCGGCGCCGGTGATGGTGAAGAACCGGGTGAGGTTCATCTTCAGCGCCCGGCGGTACAGACCCCAGCACAGGCCGACGGAGAGCAGCAGGCCGACGGCCGCGCCGATCAGCGGTCCGGTGGACTCCCCGGCGGTGCGCGCGTTGGTCCACAGGAAGAGCGAGGTCTCCAGGCCCTCGCGGGCGACCGCGAGGAAGCTGGTGAGCACCAGCGCGCCGGCGCCCATCGCCAGCGAGGCCTGGACCTTCTCCTTCAGGTCGGCGGAGAGGGTGCGCGCCGAGCGGCGCATCCAGAACACCATCGCGGTGACGAAGCCGACCGCGATCAGGCTCAGCACCCCGCCGAACGCCTCCTGGGCGTGGCCGGAGAGGTTGGCGGCGGTGAAGGTGAGCACCGCGCCGAAGCTGAGGCTGAGCGCGACGGCCGCCGCGACGCCGGTCCACACCTGGGGCAGTCGGCCCTTCTGACCGGCCCGCACCAGCGTGGCGACCAGGATCGACACGATCAGGCCGGCTTCCAGGCCTTCGCGTAGCCCGATCAGAAAGCTCGGAAACGCCTCATCCCACATGCAGCGGGCTCCTCCCCCGGGCCGCCCCGGGTTGTACCTGTCCTCGGCGCACCACCGCGGTGGCGGCGGAGCGGCACGGCGAACGCCCCGGACACCGAGGTCCAGGGCGTTTCGCTTAGCTTAGGCAAACCTTAGAGCCGCTGCGGTCAAGTGCACCCCTGCTTCAGGTAAGGGTTCGGTATGGGAACACCCATGCGACCGTCAACCCGGCAGGTCACGGGGCCGGAGGGAGGCCGGCGTCACCCCCACCACTGCTCGGGCGCCGCCGGCTCCGGAGGGACCGTCACCGGTTCGGCGCAGCGCACCAGCAGTTCCCCCTCCTCCGTCTCGGTGACCAGGAAGCCGCACTCGCGCAGGACGAGCGCGGCCGCGCCGCTCACCGCCGCTCGCGCCTCCCCGGAGGGCGGCCCGTCCGGCCCGGCGCCCGGCGACCAGCCGAGCACCACGCCCTCGGGGTGGTGGCCGATCGACAGGGGTGAGGGGCCCGGTGCGGTGTCGAACCCGGCGCGGGCCAGGGCCGCGGCGACGTCCTCGAAGAGTTCACGGTGATCCACCATTGGCGCAGCGTAGGCCCCACCCCACAGGACCCCCGGACGCGGCGCGCGCCGAAACGGTTCAGCTGCACCCGAGCGCAGCATCGGCGTCCGTTGGGCCGAGCGGCGGCCAGCCGATCGGGCACCGGGAACCCCCGTCCGGCCCGACACGCACGGCCGGACGGGCCGATGGACGTGCACAGTCGGCCCCCTGCCGACAGCATGACAGAGTAAGCGCTCCATCACCCTGAGCAACGGGTCCGGCGGAGCACCTGGTCCGCGCGCCGGTCCGACCGGCGGACCCGTATCGAGAGGTCCCATGATCACAACACTTCGCCGGCCGGCGTTCCCGCTGGCGGGCTTCCACCACGGCACGCCGAGAACGCCGGGGAGCCCGTCGTGAGAACCGACCAGCAGTCGCAGCCGGGACCGGTGACCAGCCAGCGCACCAAGCCCGAGAACAAGGCCCAGGCCCTGGCCGACTGGACCGACGGCCGGCTCGGCATCTACTCCCTGGCCAAGGCCAATCTGCGCAAGATCTTCCCGGACCACTGGTCCTTCATGCTGGGCGAGGTCGCGCTCTACACCTTCGTCATCATCATCCTGACCGGCGTCTGGCTGACCCTGTTCTTCAACCCGAGCATGGGCGAGGTCGTCTACGACGGCCGGTACGTCCCGCTCAAGGGCATCCAGATGTCGCAGGCCTACGCCTCCACGATCAACATCAGCTTCGACGTCCGCGGCGGCCTGCTGATGCGCCAGATCCACCACTGGGCCGCGATCGTCTTCATCGCCTCGATGTTCACGCACATGCTGCGCGTGTTCTTCACCGGCGCGTTCCGCAAGCCCCGCGAGATCAACTGGGTCTTCGGCGCGCTGCTGTTGTTCCTCGGCATGTTCGACGGCTTCATGGGCTACTCGCTGCCGGACGATCTGCTCTCCGGCACCGGCATCCGCTTCATGGAGGGCGCGATCCTGGCCGTCCCGATCGTCGGCACCTACCTGCAGTTCTTCATCTTCGGCGGCCAGTTCCCGGGCACCGACATCATCCCGCGCCTGTTCACCGTCCACATCCTGCTGATCCCGGGGATCATGGTTGGCCTGCTCGCGGCGCACCTGATCCTGGTCTTCTACCACAAGCACACCCAGTTCGCCGGGCCCGGCCGGACCAACGACAACGTGGTCGGCATGCCGCTGATGCCGGTCTACATGGCCAAGGCGGGCGGCTTCTTCTTCCTGGTCTTCGGCGTGGTCGCGTTCATGTCGGCGATCGCCACGGTCAACCCGATCTGGGCCTACGGCCCGTACCGGCCCGACCAGGTGTCGACCGACGCCCAGCCGGACTGGTACATGGGCTTCTCCGAGGGCCTGATCCGGGTGATGCCCGGCTGGGAGATCAGCGTCTGGGGCGGCCACACCCTGAACCTCGGGGTGTTCGTCCCACTGATGATCTTCCCGACCGTGCTGCTGGCCATCTGGTGCTGGCCGTTCCTGGAGGCCTGGGTCACCGGGGACCGCGGCGAGCACCACATCGCCGACCGGCCGCGCAACGCGCCGGTCCGCACGGCCTTCGGCGCGGCCTGGGTGAGCCTCTACCTGATCCTGCTGGCCGGTGGCGGCAACGACCTGCTGGCGACCCACTTCCACCTGTCGATCAACGCGATCACCTACGCGGTGCGGGCCGGCTTCTTCGCCGTGCCGGTGGTCGTCTTCGTGATCACCAAGCGGTGGTGCCTGGGCCTGCAGCGGCGGGACAAGGACAAGGTGCTGCACGGCCGGGAGACCGGTGTCATCAACCGGCTGCAGCACGGCGAGTACGTCGAGGTGCACGCGCCGCTGCCGCAGGGCCGGCTGTACACCCTCACCGCGCACGAGCAGCCCGAGCCGACCGTGCTGGAACCCGAGGTGGACGAGAACGGCGTGGTCCGCAAGGCCGGGCTGTGGACCCGCACCCGGGCGAAGCTGTCCCGCGGCTTCTACGGCGAGGGCAGCCAGATCCCCAAGCCGACCGTCGAGGAGCACGCGGAGATCAGCAGCGGCCACGGCCACCACTGATCCCCGGGCCGAAACCCCGAGGGCCCGCTGCGCCGGAATCGGCACAGCGGGCCCTCGCCGTGCCGCGGGCACGCTCCGCGACGCTCAGCCCCTGAGGGCCGCGGGGAGGACGGCGAACAGCGCCGCCGCCAGGGTCACGGTGAGACAGAGCGCCGCCCAGCGGGCGCAGATCCGGCGGCACTCGGCGCGGTAGCGGGCGGCCAGCCGGCGGCAGCGCCCGACCGCGCGGTCCACGACCTCCTCGGCGTAGCGCAGCCGGTCGGCGGCGTAGGCCTGTTCGAGGCTCTCCCGCTCCACGTCCGGCAGCCAGGGGAACCGGGCGGCGAAGGCCCGGGCATCCCGTTCGGCCGCCGCGACCTCCGCCTCCCAGGCGAGGAAGCCCTCGATGCGGGCGATCCCCACCCGGGAGGTCACCCGGCCGCCGCCGTTGTCGGCGGGCCTGCCCTGGCGGGGGGTGCGTGCTCTCGGCGGACGCTGTCTGCCACCCATGACCGCTCCTCAAGTCCTGTCGAGTCGTCCCGCCGGAAACCTGCGGGAATGGGCTCTTACCGGGGATCGCTCCGCAATCAGGCAACTACTACCAGCGACGAACCGCAGGTAGGAGACGGCTCGCCACAGCCCGCACACCCGGGGAAAACTTGCGCGCCACGCACTATTGCGTGACGCGCACTTTTTGCGGGACAGTGGTGGCCATGACGAACGGGCAGCCCGGTCTGCGGGAACGTAAGAAGGCCGCGACGCGGGAGGCGCTGAGCTGGGCGGCACTGCGCCTGGCGGCGGAACGGGGGCTGGAGAACGTCCGGGTGGAGGACATCGCGGCCGCGGCCGGGGTCTCCCCGCGCACCTACAACAACTACTTCTCCAGCAAGGCCGAGGCGATCGTCTTCCGGCACCGCAACCGGATCCTGCAGGCCGCCGAGGCACTGCGGGCCCGCCCCGCGGAGGAACCGCTGTGGGAGGCACTGGCCCAGGCCCTCGTCGAGCCCTTCTACGGCGCGGAAGCGGAGCCCGACCAGCGCTGGCTCGCCGCCATACGGCTCCTGCTGCGCGAACCGTCGCTGCAGGCCGAGCTGTCGCGCGGCGGCGCGCGGACCCGGGCCGAACTGACGGCGGCGGTGGCCGCCCGGACCGGCACCGACGCCGACCGGGACCTCTACCCGAAGCTGGTCGCCGCGGCCGCGCTCTCCGCACTCCAGGTCACCAACGAGCACTACCTGACCGCCGATCCGGTGGTGCCCTTCAAGCCGCTGTTCGCCGAGGCACTGCGGCAGCTGGCGGCCGGGCTGCCCGATCCGTCGTCCGCATGAACCAACCGTCTCAGAGGGGGATTCGAGATGACCAACGACGTCATCATCGTCGGCGCCGGCCCGGTCGGGCTGTTCCTGGCCTGCGAACTGGCGCTGGCCGGAGTGCAGCCCGTGGTGCTGGACCGACTGCCCGAGCGCTCCGGCGAGCAGAAGGCCAACGGCCTGGTCGGCCAGGTGCTCCGCCTGCTCGACCACCGCGGCCTCCACCAGCCGCTCAGCGGCGTCCCGGGCGCGCCGCAGCCCGTGCCGCGCCTCGTGTTCGGCGCCTTCCCGCTGGATCTGCACCGGCTCGACGCCAACCCGCTGCACGCCGTGCCCGTACCGCAGCACCGGATCGAGGAGGTGCTGGAGGAGCGTGCCCTCGAACTGGGCGTCACCGTGCGCCGAGGCTGCGAGGTCTCCGGCTTCACCCAGGACGCGACCGGCGTGACCGTCGACCTCCACGGTCCCGACGGCGCCAGGCAGGTGCGGGCCCGCTACCTGGTCGGCGCGGACGGCGGCCGCAGCACGGTCCGCAAGCTCGCCGACATCGGCTTCCCCGGTGTCACCTCGCCCGACCCGGTCTCCCGCGTCGCGCACGTGCGGCTGCCCGAGGGGCTCCGCACCACCGACAGCGGCGAGGTCCTGCTGCCCGGCTGCCCGACCCCGTTCCGCCCCTACACCCACACCCGCACCGACCACGGCGTGTTCGTCATCACCCCCTTCAACCAGGACGCGGTCATGATCGCCACCATGGAGTGGGGCGGCCCGCCGGTGGACCAGCGGGCCCCGCTCACCCTGGACGAACTACGCGCCAGCATCCGCCGGGTGACCGGCGCCGACCTCGAACTCACCCCGGCCCGCACCGCCGGTCCGTTCACCCCGCGCCGCACCGTCGGCCACAACACCCGGCTCGCCGAGCGCTACCGCGACGGCCGCGTCCTGCTGGTCGGCGACGCCGCCCACGTCCACGCCGCGATCGGCGGCCCCGGCCTCAACCTCGGCCTGCAGGACGCCGCCAACCTCGCCTGGAAGCTGGCCGCCGAACTCCAGGGCTGGGCTCCGCCCGGCCTGCTGGACAGCTACCACCGCGAGCGCCACCCGATCGGCGAGCGGGTGTTCATGCACTCCCAGGCCCAGATCGCGCTGATGGCCCCCGGCGCCGGGACCACCGCGCTGCGCGCCCTGGTCGGTGAACTGCTCTCGCACGAGGACAACCTCGCCCGGATCGCCGCCCTGATGGCGGGCAGCGACGTCCGCTACGACACCGACTGCCCGCACCCGTGGGCCGGTGGCTTCGCGCCGGAACTCGCGCTGACCACCGCCGAGGGGGATCTGCGGCTCGCCGAACTCGCCCGTAGTGGGCGGGCGTTGCTGCTCGACCTGACCGGCGGCGCACTCGGGCTCGCGGACCGGGCGGCGGGGTGGAAGGACCGGGTGGGCGTGGTGACCGCACAGTGCGCCGAGCCGCCGGCCGGGGCGCTGCTGCTGCGCCCGGACGGGTACGTCGCCTGGGCGTCGGGGGTCGGCGAGGCGGACCCGACGGGGTTGGAACGGGCGCTGCGCACCTGGTTCGGCACGCCGCGCGACTGAGTACCCGTACCCGGGTGGACTGAGTACCTCGCCGCTGCCGCAGCGGCAGGGGTGGCCGGGAGCATGGACGGCATGAACGAATCCGCGCGTACCGCAGCCGCCCCGGCCGGGTCCGACCGTGGCCGCTGGTGGCGGGCCCCGGCGATCTCCACCTCGGTGACCCTGATGCTGCTGCCCTGGGCCGTCGTCCTGCGCGGCCTGGGAGAGATGGCCACCGACCCCTGCACCAGTCCGGGCCCGTGCCCCGCCGTGCCGTACCTGGCCGCCGCCTCCGCGGCGCTGATCGCGGCCGTGGTCGCGCTCGTCCTCCAGTGGCCCGCCTCCTGGCTGTTCCAGCGGGCCCGGGTGGCCGTCTGCCTCGTCCCGGTCGCCGCGCTGGTGGTGGAGGTACTGGCGATCTTGAACGCCGGAAACAGCAGGTGACGCCGGATTCCCGACCAGGTGACCGAAAGTCAACTATGGTCGTCGCGGCCCGTTCCACGAGGCACGGGCCTCGACCGGACGAACGGGGAAACGGTGCGCATCGGAATCATCGGCACGGGAGTGGTCGGGCAGACCCTGGGCAACAAGCTGGTCTCACTCGGCCACCAGGTGACGCTGGGCTCCCGCGACAAGGACAACGAGAAGGGGCTGGCCTGGGCCCGGCAGGCCGGCCCCGACGGGCACACCGGCACCTTCGCCGAAGCGGCCGCCTTCGGCGAGGTGGTGCTGAACGCCACCGGCGGGACGGTCTCGCTCGCGGCGCTGCGCGCGGCCGGGGCCGAGCACCTGGCCGGGAAGCTGCTGATCGACGTCTCCAACCCGCTGGTGTTCGGCCCGGACGGGGTGACCCTCGACCCGGTGAACACCGACAGCGTCGGCGAGCGGATCCAGCGCGAGTTCCCCGAGGCCCGGGTGGTGAAGGCGCTCAACACGCTGAACTGCGCGCTGATGGTCGACCCGGGGAAGCTGGCCGGTGAGCACAACCTGTTCATCGCCGGGAACGACCCGGACGCCAAGGCCGACACCGTCGCGCTGCTGGGCGAGTTCGGCTGGCCGGCCGGGTGGATCGTCGATCTCGGGGACATCACCGGCGCCCGGGCCACCGAGATGATGATGCCGTTCTGGCTCCGGATGATGGGGCACTTCGGCGACGCGGAGTTCAACTACTCCTTCCAGCGGGCCAAGTAACGGCGGACAGCCCTCGGGCCCGGCCCCGCCGTGCGCGGTGGGGCCGGGCCCGGCGCAGGCGGCGGGACGGGGCCCGGCGGAAGCCTGACCGCGGTGGGGGAGAATGGACGGCATGTCCCGACGTCGTTCCGCGCCCCGCGCCACCACTCCCCGGCTGCTGCCGTCCTCCCCGTGCCCGTGCGGCCTGCCCGCCGCCTACGGCGACTGCTGCGGCCGACTGCACCGCGGCCAGGCGGCGGCCACCACTGCCGAGTCGCTGATGCGCTCCCGGTTCAGCGCCTTCGCCGTCCAGGACGCGGCCTACCTGCTGCGCACCTGGCACCCGGACACCCGGCCGGACGAGGTGGACTTCGACCCGGCGCTGCGCTGGACCCGGCTGGAGGTGCTCTCCACCACCGAGGGCGGCGCCTTCCACGCCGAGGGGACGGTCGCCTTCCGGGCGCACTGGACGGAGGGCCGCGAGGAGGGGGTGCTCGCCGAGCACAGCCGGTTCGTCCGGTACGAGGGCGCCTGGGTGTACCTGGACGCCCTCTCGCTCGACTGAGACTCCCCTTGCCGGTCGGCGCCTACAGGTAGTCGTCCAGGCGACCCAGCGAGAAGCCGGCCGCGGTGACGTCGTTGACCACCTTGCGCAGCAGGTCCGGCATGGTGGCCTTCCAGTCGGAGGTGCCCCGGAAGTGGGTGAGGATGATGTCGCCCGGGTGCAGCTTCTGGTCGTCGTAGCGCCACTCCATGTGGTCAGGGAAGGCCTCCTCGTTCCACATCGGCACCGCCTGCACCCCGCAGGACGCGGCCGCGCGCAGCGTGTCGTCGTTGTACTCGCCGTACGGGGGCCGGAAGAGCCGGGGGCGGACGCCGATCTGCCGCTCCAGCTGGTCCTGCTGGTCGCAGATCTCCTTGCGCTGGGTCTCGTAGTCGAGGACCTTGAGGTTGCGGTGGTTGATCGTGTGGTTGTTGATCTCCACGCCCTGCTTGTGCAGGTCCCGGAAGTAGCCGTAGTTGTCGCGGACCAGGTAGTCGGAGAGGAAGGCGCTGAGCGGGATCCCCAGTTCCTCGGCCATCTTCGAGAACGCCGGGTCCTTCTCGTTACCGTCGTCGACGGTCAGGAAGACCACCTTGTCCTTGGTCGGCACCCGGAAGACCACGGGTGGGCGGCCGTCCTTCAGCTTGACGCCCTGCACCGGGGTGAGCGCGACCCTGGTCGCCGGGCGGGGCGGTGCCTTCAGCGGCGGGCGCTCCAGGCCCCAGCGCCGCGCGGTCTCCAGCGCGGCGCCGGCGACGGACTCCTGACGGGCCGCCGCCTCGCCGCTGGTCTCCTCCTCCTGGCGGGCCAGCCCCGGCACCTTGGCCGGTTCGGCGGGCGGTCGGGCCGCGCCGTGGCCCGCCGAACCGCCCCCGGCGGCGGGTGCCGCGCCCGCCTCGGCCGGGGCGGCCTCGGGCCGGGTGGACCAGGCGGGCCCGGCGCAGCCGGCGACGACGACGGAGAGGCACACGGTGGCCAGCAGGCCGGTCCGCACACCGCTCCGCTGCTTCTGACTCGCCATCAAACCCCTATTTTTGTGACAACCTGATGGTCTGTTCATAGCTGCACTGCTCCCCCACCGCGCACCCCCACCAATCCCCCCATCACCCGCCCGGGGCAACGCCGCACCGCTCGCCTTGCCGTTCCTTTGCCGAACCGGCCGGACGCGACCGGAAGCGACCGGACGCGGGTCGGACGCCTCGGGAATCGGTCGGATCGAAAACCCTTTGCGGCGACGGCACACCGGAACGGATCATGCGCACATGACGAACACCGCGCCCCGCCGCTCCGACCTCTGGGCCGTCACCACGGCCGACGTGACCACCCCCGAGGCCCTGGAGCTGCTGCGCGACTACTACTACGACGTGGCCAACAGCTACTACCGCCTCCACCTCGGCCGGGAGGGCACCCCCGAGGAGCTGGAGACCGGCCTCGCCGGGTCCCCCAGCGACGACCTCGCCGCGCCGACCGGCCTCTTCCTCCTCGGCCGCCACGACGGCACCGCCCACTCCTGCGCCGGTCTGCGCCGGTACGACGCCACCACCGTCGAGCTCACCCGCGTCTTCGTCCGCCCCGCCCTCCGCGGCACCGGCGGCGGAGCCGCCCTCCTCGCCGCCGTCGACGAGGCGGCCCGCAGCATGGGCGCCGACCGGATCGTCCTCGACACCCGTCTCGACCTGATCGAAGCCCGCACGCTGTACCTGCGGAACGGCTACCAGGAGATCCCCGCCTACAACAACGGGCCGTACGCCCAGGTGTGGTACGGCAAGGACCTCACCGTGCTCGCCCCGCAGTCGAGTTGACCAATCGCTGAGAGCGGGGGCGCTACCTCGCGCCGGCCTCCGAGTAGCGGGCCGACGCCGCCGTGAGTTCGGCGGCCGAGGGCGGGTTGGCGCCGGGGCGGGAGACGGTGAGGGCGGCGGCGGTGACGGCCTGGGTGAGGCAGCCTCGGAGGTCGGTGCCGTCGGCGCGGGCGTGCAGGAAGGCGGCCATGAAGGAGTCCCCGGCGCCGACGGTGTCCGCGACCGCCACCGGGACGGCCGGGGCCTGCTCACGGCCGCCGTCGGAGGTGAGGGCGAAGGCGCCCTCGGCGCCGAGGGTGACGGCGACCACGGTGGGGCCCAGGGTGAGCCAGCGCTCGGCGACGGCCTCGGCGGGCTCGCCCGGGTAGAGCCAGGCCAGGTCCTCGTCACTCGCCTTCACCAGGTCGCTCAGCGCCACGCAGCGCTCGACCCGCCGGACGGCCTGCGCCCGCTCGCCCATCAGCGCGGGGCGCACGTTCGGGTCGTAGCTGATCTGCGCCCGGCCGCGCCAGCGCTCCACCAGGGCCAGCACCGATGCCGCGCCCGGCTCGCTGACCGCGCCGATCGAACCGAGGTGGACGGCCGCGGGGGTGGTGGTGAGGTCGGTCGGCGGAAGGGTCCAGCCGATGTCGAAGGTGTACCGGGCCCGGCCCTGCCCGTCCAGCCGGACCACCGCCGAGGGCGTCCGCGCCGCCTCCGCGGCCCGGACCTCCACCCCGGCGGACTCCAGGTGCGCGCGGATCAGCCGCCCGTTGGCGTCCGGCCCCAGTTCGGTGAGCAGCACGGCGGACCGGCCCAGCCGGGCCAGGCCGTAGGCGAGGTTGGCGGGGCTGCCGCCGGGGTGCACGACATCCGGGGCCCCGTCCGTGCGGACGATGTCGGCGACGCACTCGCCGATCACCAGTACGTGGGCGTCGGGGCTGGTCACTGCGGCTCCTGGCATCCGGTGGGCGGGCGTCGTCTCGACCGTCAGCCTACGGGGTGTGCCCGGGAGTCGTCAGGGCATGAAAGTACGGCCGCCGGACCTGGCCAGGTTCTCCGACGGCCGTGGCCCCGTCCGTCAGGGGACGAAGCACCTCGAACACTAGACCCCACCCGGGCACTCCGCCAGCGCCGTGAGCCGTCCGGGGGATGTCCGCGTGTCGTCACGATCCGGGCCGTCCCGACCTCGCGGGCCTGACGGTCCACTAGCATCCCTGCCCGCTGCGTCGCGTGCGTACCGCTGCACGGCCCCGACTGTCGACTCCCGAAGTGCGGTGATCACCCTGCTCAGGCCCCGTGCCGGTCTCGCCATGACGCTCGCGCTCAGCGCGGCGGTGCTGTCCGCCAGCGTGCCGTCGGCCACCGCCGCCGACGGGCTGGGCGACCCGGTCTTCCCCTCGCTCGGCAACACCGGCTACCGGGCACTCGCGTACGTTCTCGCCTTCGAGTACCGGGCCGACACCCGCACGGTGGACGCCACCGCGGTGATCACCGCCCGGCCGAACCGGACGCTCGCCAGCCTGTCGCTGGACGCGCTCGGACTGAACGTGCGCGCCGTCCAGGTCGACGGGCGGCCGGCCGGGTTCACCACCCATGACGAGAAGCTGACCGTGACCCCGGCGAAGCGGCTGCACCGCGGCACCACCACGCGACTGACCGTCGAGTACACGGCCGACCCGCGCGCCGGGCTGCCGCACACCGGCTGGGTCCCGACCCCGGACGGCTTCGCGGTGGCCGGCCAGCCCGCCGGCCCGCACACCGTCTTCCCCTGCAACGACCACCCCAGCGACAAGGCCCGCTTCACCATCGCGGTGACCGCCCCGGACCAGCTGCTGGGCGTGGCCAACGGGGAGTTGACGCAGACCGAGCGGCTCGGCGACGGCCGCACCACCCGGCGGTACGTCTCCCGCGAGCCGATGGCCACCGAACTGGTCCAGGTCTCGGTCGGCGACTACAACGTCCGCGAGCGCACCGGCCCGCACGGGCTGCCGCTGCGCGATGTCGTCCCGACCGCCCGGGCCGCCGAGCTGGCCCCGGCCCTGGACCTCACCGCCGACCAACTGATATGGGCGGAGCGGCACTTGGGCCCGTTCCCGTTCGAGGCCTACGGCCTGATGCCGGCCAACACCGACGACCCGGCGGCCTTCGCCTTCACCGGCCTGGAGACCCAGACCCTCACGCTCTACAAGCCGGACTTCCTGCGCCGGGGCGAGCCGGCGATCGGTTCGCACATGATGCACGAGCTGGTGCACTCCTGGTTCGGCGACAGCGTCTCCCCCGCCACCCGGGCCGACCTGTGGCTCAACGAGGGGCACGCCGACTACTACGGCCTCGACTACCGCTACGAGCGCGGCTGGCCCGACGACTGGGGCCACACCACCCTGGCCGACCGGATGCGCCATCTGTACGGCCTCGGCGACCAGTGGCGGCACGACGCCGGACCGGTCGCCTCCCCCACCGCCGACCACCTCTTCGACAGCCAGCGCTACACCGGCGGCGCGCTGGTGCTGTTCGCGCTGCGGGAGAAGGTCGGCGCGGACACCTTCGACCGGATCGAGCGCACCTTCCTGCGCGAACACCGCTACGGCACCGCGACCACCCTCGACTACGTCCGCACGGCCTCCGAGATGTCGGGGCAGGACCTCGGCGGGTTCCTCACCGACTGGCTGTACGGGTCGCGCACACCGCCGATGCCGGGTCACCCGGACTGGACGGTCGGGCCGGTGTCCTCGACCCCGCCCGCCGCGACGCGGCAGGTCGGGACGGAGGTGACGAAGGAGTCGGAGGGGTCGGGGACGCTCTGATCTCCTTTCGTACGGTCTGATCCCTTTCGCCCGCCCGGCCGCGCCGCACAGTGCGTCCGGGCGCTCCCCGCGCGCCCCTGACCGGGCGGGGCCGGGCGGGCCATGGTGGTCCCCACGGCCCGCCCGCCGCCCGGCCGAGTCCCGGCCGGCTCGCGGGCCGTCCAACGTCCCCGGCCCGCCCGCCCTCGTGCCTGCCCGCCCGCCGTGAGAAAATTTCCGCCGTAGGCAGGCAACCCGCACCGCCGCCCACCGCGTTCAGCAGCCGTGAGAACGACACCATCGAGGACGCGGCCCGACCGGCCGCCACGGCTGACAGGAACGGTACGGGAACCATGGCGGGGACGGCGGCAGGATGAGGGACGCAACACCGGACTTCGCGGAGTTCGTCGCCGCCTGCAGTCCGAAACTGTTGCGCACGGCCTGGCTGCTGACCGGCGACCCGTACCAGGCCGAGGACCTGCTGCAGACCGCGCTGGCCAAGGTCTGGCCCCGCTGGGAGCGGATTGCGCCCGACCGGCCCGAGGCCTATCTGCGGAAGGTGCTGGTGAACTGCCACGTCTCCTGGTGGCGGCGGCGCTGGACCGGGGAACTACCGCACGGAGAACTGCCGGAGCCGCCGCCGGCGGCCGCCGACCCCTTCGAGGGGGTGGTGCTCGGTCAGGTGGTCGCCGAGGCGGTCCGGGCGCTGCCGCCGCGCCAGCGCGCCGTGGTGGTTCTGCGCTTCTTCGAGGACCTCAGTGTGGAGGAGACCGCCGAGGTACTGCGCTGCACCACCGGCACGGTGAAGAGCCAGACGCACCGGGCGTTGGCCGCCCTGCGCGGAAGGCTCCCGGCCCGGGAACTGCTGCTGACCGGGGGAAGCCGTGAGCGGGTCTGAGCCGAGGCGCGACAACGCGGAGACCGAGGAGGAGGAGCTGCGCGTCCTGCTGCGCCGGGCCGTCCCCGCCCTGGCCACGCCGGAGGATCGGATGGAGCGGGTGCTCGCACGCGCCGACCGGAGCAGTCGACGGCGGCGGGCCACCGGGCTCGGACTCGGCCTCGGCGGCGGGCTGCTCGCCGCTGTGCTGGCCGCCGCCCCGGCGCTGGACCGGGGCGCGGTCGGGCCGACAGCGGAGCGCCCGGCGGGCACCTCTTCGCCCTCGTACGCGCCGACACCATCCGTCTCGCCCACGCGGGCCGGGGACCTCGTGCACTTCCCGCAGGCCGACGGTCTCACCGTGGCCCTGCCGCCGGGCTGGTACGCACAGGTCTCGGGCGTGGACGACCCGCACGACCACCTCGGGTACCTGGCCAACCGGCAGTTCGACACGAAGGTCCCGTGCCCCCGGACGGCCGTTTTCTGTCCGCCGATCGGAGCGCTGACCTCGGACCGGGCCCTCCTCACCGTGAAGGTGGTCGGGGTGGGGGACTCGGCCGGGGCGGCCGACGGGGAGACCACCGGCATGGTCGACATCGCGCTCGACAAGGACTGCTCCGGCCAGAACGGAAACCGGGAGCTCGTCGGGCACCGGAGCGTCACCCTCCAGAACGCCGGTGTGCGGCTCGAGCTGACGGCCTGTGTGCGGGCGCCCTCGGACCGGACGCTCCAGCAGGTGCAGCAGGTGCTCGACTCGCTCCGGGGCGTCGGCTGACCTTCCGCCCGTCCTCCTGACCACTCGTCTGGCGAAACGGATTCGCCATGTCCCTGCCCGTCACGCCTTGGTGGGGTTGGCGGCGCTGCTCCTGACGGGCTACGCGTCCGCAGGCCCGACATCCGGCCCGGTCCTCGATGCGCGGGCCGTGCCCGCCGCCGCCGCGCCGTCGTCCCCCGCCCCGCCACCGGTCGCGGCGGCGCGGCCGGCGCCGCCCGAGCTGCCGTGCCGACTCCCGGGTGCCGGGCCGCGGTTGGCTGCCGCCCTGCCGGCCGGGGCGCGGCAGGCGCTGGTGGTCACCGGTGACGGGCCCGCCTCCTCTCCCGGTCACGCCGTCCTCTACCGCAACGACGGTGACGGCTGGCTCACCGGGCCCACCCGGGCTGCGTGGGCATGAGCGAGGACCTGATGCGCGAACTGCTGCTGACCCTGGATCCGGCGCTGCACCCGGTGGTGGTGACGGGGGACCGCGAGGCGCTGGGGCGCTGAGGGGACTGCGCTGTGCGAGTCGGGTGACCCGGTGGATCCGGAACCGCCCGTAACCCTTGCGGCGCAGCGTCGTTGGACCGGCCATGAAGAAGCGCAGCATGCTCGCCGTCGCCTCGCTCGCCGTGGGTGTCGTGGCCTCCCTCACCGCGCCGAGTGCGCACGCCAGTGCCGTCGGCGGTCAGGAGGGCCTGCCCGGTTCGCTGACCAGCGCGCCGGACGCGCTGCCCGGGCAGGTCGGCGACGCGGGCGGCGTGGTCGGCCATGCCACCGGCTACGTGACCGGGTCCGCGGACGGACTGGTCCCGGTCACGCCCGCCTAGGAGCGTGGGTCAGTAAGCGGCAACCCGCGTGTGGCTTGTGATCATTCGTACGAGATGATCCTGGTATGCGTGATCAGGAGGGGTTGTTCG
>NZ_JBICZB010000087.1:0-28592 GCF_043201815.1 Kitasatospora sp. NPDC048296 | reverse complement strand
GGTACCTCACCCCACTCGAAACCCGAGCCAGACTGCAGCGCGACTTCACCCCCGCAGCGTAAGCAACCGCTGTCCAAGATCAGGGGGGAACTTCAGTAGGACGTTGTGGCAAGTCGGAGTGCAGCAGCCTGTTGCTCGGCCTCGTCGGTGGGACCGGCGACGACTGCGAGCGCGGGCGATACCGCGAATGCCGCTGCTGCTCCCAGAAATTGACGTCTCTCCACGCTCTCAGTTCCGATTCTTGCCTGCACTGTGGATTCTGCCAACCCGAGCAGGGGAGCTGGGATGCCCAAGTTCTGCGACACCCGCAGCAGCACATCCATGGCATACGGGCCGATGCCCCGCTTCTCCAAACGTGAGATCGCAGATTGCGACAGGCCGCACGCTTCACCCAGCTGCGCCTGCGTCATGCGCCGATGGGTTCGCGCCAGCTCGATGACTTTGCCGTAGTTCCCAGTCCGGGACGCCTCCCGGACCACTGCCGAATTCCAGTTCAACAGCCCTCCTAACGCTACAAGCGCTACCACCTCAACGGACGCACTCCGATGCGACGTCCGCATACCCGTATGCGGACGTCGCATGATCAATGGTCTCACGGCTGTGACGGATTGTTGACTGACGGTAAGGAATCGCTTGTGCGTCGGTGCCTCGACAGCTACCGAGACACCGACGCCCGGCGCTGCGCTGGCAGTTACCTGCCCGGCTGGCTTGGAGGGTCTCTGTGGTGGTCAGTCCACTGAGCAATGCTCGATTTCCGGTACCGCTGGAGTGGGGTGTGCCGCCGGGGGCCGATGCTGTGCCGCCGGCGCGGCGGCTTGTCATGGCGATCCTGCGGGAGTGGGAGGTGCCGCTCACTGATGACGCGCTGCAGGAAGTCGAGCTGTGTGCGAGCGAGGTGATTGCCAATGCGTTGGTGCACACCAAGGAGCGCTGTGTCGTGACCGTCCGCCGCCGTGCCGGGCGGGTGCGGTTGGAGGTTGCTGATCGGTGTCCGGAGCTCCCGCATCGGGAGCGTGATGCTGAATCGACCGGCGGTCGTGGGTTGTTGCTGGTGGAGGCGCTGGCGTATGCGTGGGGCTGGTACCCGGCTGAGGTGGGCAAGGTGGTGTGGTTCGAGTATCTGGACACCAGCGAAGCGCCGTGCCCCACGCATGGGTGGGGCACGGCGCAGAATCTCAATTCGCTCTGTGAGGTGGCGTAGTGGCGACCGTCGGGCGGCTCGTGTGGTGGGTGCTCTTCTCGGCCGCGGTGGTGGCCGGCTTCGTGTCGGGGTGTGACCGTTAGCCGAAGAAGGTGTCCAGGATTTGCTGCGCGGCCAGTCCGGCCGGCAGGGTGCCAGCGCGGACTTGGGCTTCCAGTGACGGGGTGAGTCGCTGGACCTCGGGGTGTTCGTGCAGGCGGGCGTAGAGCTGGTCGTGGACCATCGACCACGTCCACTCGACCTGCTGGTCCCGGCGCTTGGCAGTCAGGGCGCCCGTTGCGTCGAGGACCTTGCGGTGCTGCTGCAGGCGCTCCCACAGCACGTCCAGCCCGGCGCCGTCGCGGCCGCTGCAG
Source organism: Kitasatospora sp. NPDC048296 (assembly GCF_043201815.1). Classification (NCBI taxonomy): domain Bacteria; kingdom Bacillati; phylum Actinomycetota; class Actinomycetes; order Kitasatosporales; family Streptomycetaceae; genus Kitasatospora; species Kitasatospora sp. NPDC048296. The sequence goes on along the minus strand of NZ_JBICZB010000087.1, from coordinate 27,038 downwards.
GTCAGGACCGGGGGAGTCCACGCGGCATCGGGAGCCTGCAACAGGCGTAGGGCACCTGCGAGTTCGCGAGCGGCGGCCTTCGCGTCGCGCTCGTGCGGGCCGTCCGCCTTGTTGACGGCGATGACGTCCGCCAGCTCCAGCACGCCCTTCTTGATGCCCTGGAGCTGGTCGCCCGTCCGGGCCAGGCTGAGCAGCAGGAAGGTGTCCACCATCCCCGCCACGGCCGTCTCGGACTGGCCCACACCCACCGTCTCGATGAGCACCACGTCGTACCCGGCCGCCTCCATCACCACCATCGATTCCCGGGTGGCCTTGGCGACCCCGCCCAGCGTCCCCGAGGTCGGCGACGGCCGGACGAAGGCGGCAGGGTCGACGGCGAGGCGCTCCATCCGGGTCTTGTCGCCCAGGATGGAGCCGCCCGTCCGGCTCGAGGTCGGGTCGACGGCGAGCACCGCGACCCGGTGGCCCAACCCCGTCAGCATCGTGCCGAAGGAGTCGATGAAGGTCGACTTGCCGACCCCGGGCACGCCCGTGATGCCCACCCGGACCGCGCCGCCCGCGTGCGGCAGCAGCCGCTGGAGCAACTGCTGCGCGAGCGCGCGGTGGTCGGGCCGGGTGGACTCGACGAGGGTGACGGCGCGCGCGATCCAGGCGCGCGAGCCGTCGAGGACACCCGTCACATAGCTGTCGAGGTCGATCGTCCGCGGAGGCATACGATCAGGCGATCACAGCTCGTGGCCGAGGTCGGCCGCCAGCGACTTCAGCAGGTCGTAGGCGGCCTCCGGGATCACGGTGCCGGGCGGGAAGACCGCGGCCGCACCGGCCTCGTAGAGGGCGTCGAAGTCCTGCGGGGGGATGACCCCGCCCACCACGATGGTGATGTCCTCGCGCCCCGCCTCGGCGAGTTCGGCCCGCAGCGCCGGCACCAGCGTCAGGTGCCCGGCGGCCAGTGAGGAGACGCCGACGATGTGCACGTCCGCCTCGACGGCCTGGCGGGCGACCTCGGCCGGGGTCTGGAACAGCGGGCCGACGTCCACCGTGAAGCCGAGGTCGGCGAAGGCGGTGGCGATCACCTTCTGGCCGCGGTCGTGGCCGTCCTGGCCCATCTTGGCGACCAGGATGCGCGGGCGGCGGCCCTCGGCCTGCTCGAACCGCTCGACCAGGTCCCGGGTGCGCTGGAGGGGGGCCGACGGGCCGGCTTCGTCACGGTACACACCGGAGATGGTACGGATCTGGCCGGAGTGGCGGCCGTACACCTTCTCCAGGGCGTCCGAGATCTCGCCGACGGTGGCCTTGGCCCGGGCCGCGTTGACGGCCAGGTGCAGCAGGTTGCCGTCCAGCGAACCGCCGCGCTGCGGACCGGCCTCGGCGGCCCGGGTCAGCGCGTTCAGCGCGTCCTGGCACGCGGCCTCGTCCCGCTCCTCGCGCAGCCGGCGCAGCTTCTCGATCTGCCGGGCGCGCACCGCGGAGTTGTCGACCTTGAGCACGTCGATCTGCTCGTCGCTCTCGACCCGGTACTTGTTGACGCCGATCACCGGCTGGCGGCCGGAGTCGATCCGGGCCTGGGTACGGGCGGCGGCCTCCTCGACGCGCATCTTGGGGATGCCCGCGTCGATCGCCTTGGCCATGCCGCCGGCCGCCTCCACCTCCTGGATGTGCTGCCAGGCCCGGGCCGCCAGGTCGTTCGTCAGCTTCTCGACGTAGGCCGAGCCGCCCCACGGGTCGATCACCCGGCAGGTGCCCGACTCCTGCTGCAGCAGCAGCTGGGTGTTGCGGGCGATGCGGGCGGAGAAGTCGGTGGGCAGTGCCAGCGCCTCGTCCAGGGCGTTGGTGTGCAGCGACTGGGTGTGGCCCTGGGTGGCGGCCATCGCCTCGACGCAGGTGCGCGTCACGTTGTTGAACACGTCCTGGGCGGTCAGCGACCAGCCCGAGGTCTGCGAATGGGTGCGCAGCGACAGCGACTTGGGGTTCTTCGGGTCGAACTGCTTGACCAGCTTGGCCCAGAGCAGCCGGGCCGCGCGCAGCTTGGCGACCTCCATGAAGAAGTTCATGCCGATCGCCCAGAAGAACGACAGCCGCGGCGCGAAGGCATCCACGTCCAGCCCCACGTCCAGGCCCGCGCGCAGGTATTCCACCCCGTCGGCCAGGGTGTAGGCCAGCTCCAGGTCGGCCGTCGCACCGGCCTCCTGGATGTGGTAGCCGGAGATGGAGATCGAGTTGTACCGGGGCATCTTCTGCGAGGTGTACGCGAAGATGTCCGAGATGATCCGCATCGACGGCTGCGGCGGGTAGATGTAGGTGTTGCGGACCATGAACTCCTTGAGGATGTCGTTCTGGATGGTCCCCGCGAGCTTCTCGGGCGGGACGCCCTGCTCCTCGGCCGCGACGATGTACAGCGCCAGGACGGGCAGCACCGCGCCGTTCATGGTCATCGACACCGACATCCTGTCCAGCGGGATGCCGTCGAACAGCTGGCGCATGTCGTAGATCGAGTCGATGGCGACACCCGCCATGCCGACGTCGCCGGTGACGCGCGGGTGGTCGCTGTCGTAGCCGCGGTGGGTCGGCAGGTCGAAGGCGACCGAGAGGCCCTTCTGGCCGGCCGCCAGGTTGCGGCGGTAGAAGGCGTTGGACTCCTCGGCGGTGGAGAAGCCGGCGTACTGGCGGACGGTCCAGGGCTGGTTGACGTACATGGTCGGGTACGGTCCGCGCAGGTACGGGGCGACGCCCGGGTAGGTCTCCAGGAAGTCCAGACCGGTGAGGTCCGCCGCGGTGTACAGCGGCTTGACGCCGATGCCCTCGGGGGTGTCCCAGACCAGCTCGTCGACGTCCTTGCCGGTGGACTGCCGCCAGGCAGACTGCCACTGGGCGTCGGTGACGTCGGCGGCGGCGTCGCCGTCCAGCCCGATTCCGGTGAAGTCGGGGATCATCGCGCCACCTCGTCCTCGTCGGCGTTCTCGTCGGCGCTGCTCGCACCGGTGATCTGGTCCAGCAGGGAGGTCAGGACGGCGACCGCGTCCCCGCCGGCATGGATGAACTCGTCCACTCCGGAGGGTACTTCGGCGAGCCGCCCGGCCAGCAGCACCCGCTGGGCGCCGGCCGCCCGGAGCGCGGCGGCGACCGACTCGGCGTGCTCGGCGTACAGGGCGTCGCTGGAGCACAGGCAGGCGACGGTCGCGCCGGAGGCGGTGAACGCCTCGGCGAAGGCCGCCGGGTCGAGGGATTCGTGCGTGCCGGTCGCGATGCCGCCGGCCTGGAACAGGTTGGCCGCGAAGGTGGTGCGCGCGGTGTGCGCGGCGGCGCTGCCGATCGAGGCCAGGAACAGCTTCGGCCGCTCGCCGGTGGCGGCGAGCACCGCGTCCGAGCGGTCGCGCAGCGCCTCGTACGCCTCGGCGCGGCGCACCTGCGGCAGGCCGCCGACGTGCCCGGCCGGGGCCGGCTCGCGGACCAGCTGCTGCTCGTCCAGGTGCGGGAACTCGCTGACGCCGGTGACGGGTTCGCGCCGCTTGGCGAGCTTCACGGACCGCTCCGCCCAGGTCGCGGCGATCCGCTCGCCGATGAGACCGGACTCCAGGGCACCGCGCTGGCCGCCGGCCCGCTCGATCTCCTGGAACCAGGCCCAGGCGGCCCGCGCCAGCTCCTCGCCCAGCTGCTCGACGTACCAGGAGCCGCCGGCCGGGTCGATCACCCGGGACAGGTGGGACTCCTCCAGCAGGATCGACTGGGTGTTGCGGGCGATCCGGCGGGCGAAGGCGTCCGGCAGGCCGAGCGCGCTGTCGAAGGGCAGCACGGTGACGGCGTCGGCGCCGCCGACCCCGGCGGCCAGGCAGGCGATGGTGGTGCGCAGCATGTTCACCCACGGGTCGCGGGCGGTCATCATCACCCGGGAGGTGACGGCGTGCTGGCGCTGCGCCGAGGCCTCGGCACAGGCGCCGGACACCTCGGCCACGCGGGCCCACAGACGGCGCGCGGCACGGAACTTGGCGATGGTCAGGAACTGGTCGGCGTCCGCGGCGTAGCGGAACTCCAGCTGGCCGAGCGCCTCGTCCACCGACAGCCCGGCGGCGGTCAGCGCGCGCAGGTAGGCGACGCCGGTGGCCAGCGAGCAGCCCAGCTCCTGGGCGGGGGAGGCGCCGGCCTCGTGGTACGGCAGGGCGTCGACGGTGAGGGCCCGGACGTTCGGGTGGTCGGCGGCGCAGCGGGCGGCCAGCGCGGTGGCCGCGGCGAGCAGCGCGTCGGTGCGGGCGGCGTCGCCGGTGCGGGCCTGGAGGCCGAGCGGGTCGGCGCCGAGGTTGCCGGCGGCGGAGGCGGGGGAGACCTCGCGCTCCTCGTACAGCTTGAACAACTGCTCGGCGGCGTCGGCGAATTCGGGGCCGGCGTCGAGCGCCACGGCGGCCAGGTCCAGGTACACCCCGGCGAGCGCCTCGGGCAGGGCCGTCACCGGCAGGCCCGCGGCGCCCAGCTCCAACCAGAGCGAGCCGACGCCGTTCTCCAGGTCCGCGAGGACCGCCTCGTTGGTGCGCCGCCGGTCGGGGTCGGCGTGCCGCTGCCGAACGTCCCACCCGGCGACGGCGGAGCCCTGCGGCCGCCCGCCGCGGACGAACGGCGGGAAGCCGGGGTAGCCGGGCTCGGCCGCACTGTCCTCGGCGGTGTACAGCGGGCGGGCGCGCAGGCCGTCCTGGAGTGCGGTGCTGAGCGCCCGCTCGGCGGCGGCGCCGTCCTCGGGCTGGGCACCGGACTTGCGCAGCACGCCCTCGACGAGCTGCTGCCACTGCTCACGGTGCGCGGCCGGGAACTCGGCAGCGAGGGGGAGCCCTTCGGGCGGGACCTTCATGTCCGCAGGTTAGCGCCCGTTTGCATACCCGCAGGAGGGGAGTTGCATGTGACCTTGTTCTCGATTTGGCGAAGCTTTAGCACTCCGCTGGGTGACGAGTGTCAGAACGGGTGTCAAGGCAGGTGTCACGGGGTGGCGCGACGGGTGACGCAACGCCGGTGCCACAGTACGCGATCGATCGCCCGACAGTGCCCGGATGAGGGGGATTGCGGAACCCCGCCACTCATCTATTAAGTTACTTCGAAGAAGACGGGCAGGGGCGGCATCCCCCGTACGCCCCTGCCCGCTCTTCGTCGTCCCCTTTGCGTCCCCCGAAGGAGATCCCACCGCGATGGGAAAGCGCCGCAAGCCCAGCCCCCCGAGCCGGGCCCGCCTGGCGGTCCTCACCACGGCCATGGCCGGCGGCGCGGTGCTCGCCTCCGGCACCGCCCACGCCGAGCCCGCCCCGAGCCTCGCCACCGTCAAGGAGCAGGTGGACAAGCTCAATGAGGAGGCCGAGCAGGCCATCGAGCAGTACAACGGCTTCCAGGACAAGCAGCAGAAGCTCCAGGGCGACGCCAACAAGATCCAGGAGAAGGTCGCCCGCGGCCAGGAGGCGATGAACGAACTGCGCACCCGGCTCGGCGGGGTGGCCGCCGACCAGTACCGCAGCAACGGCATCGACCCGTCCGTCCAGCTGATGCTCGACTCCGACCCGGCCGCCTACCTGGAGCGCGCCTCGGCGCAGAACCAGGTCGCCGACACCCAGACGGCCCTGCTCAAGCAGGCCCAGGAGGAGCAGCGCAAGCTCGACCAGGACCGCACCGAGGCTACCGCCACCCTCGCCCAGCTGGACTCCGTCGGCACCGAGCTCGCCGAGAAGAAGAAGCAGATCCAGGCCAGGCTCGCCCAGGCCCAGGCCATGCTCAACAAGCTCAGCGCCGAGGACCGCGCCAAGGTCAACGCCCAGCAGTCCGCGGAGAAGGCCAGGGCCGAGGCCCAGAAGGCGGCCGCCGCCGACCGCGCCTCCCGCTCCACCCAGCGCCCCGACCTGAACGCCCCGGCCCCGCCCGCCGCCGGCCGCGCCGCCGCCATCGTCGGTTTCGCCTACGCCCAGCTCGGCAAGCCCTACGGCTGGGGTGCCACCGGCCCCAGCAGCTTCGACTGCTCCGGCCTCACCGGCGCCGCCTACCGCGCGGCGGGCGTCAAGCTCTCCCGGATGTCCCAGGACCAGTGGAACGACGGCCCCCGCGTCGCCCGCGCCGACCTCCAGCCCGGCGACCTGGTCTTCTTCTACGGCGACATCCACCACGTCGGCATCTACATCGGCGACGGCAAGATGATCCACGCCCCCCGCACCGGCAAGAACGTCGAGGTCCTCCCCATCGACGCCATGCCCTACGTCGGCGCCGTCCGCCCGTAAGCCCCTCCGCCCCGGCGGCCCCGTCAACCCCTGCGGGCGGCCGTCGGGGTGGGGCCGCAGAACGATCGGAGGACGTTCCGTCCGGCCGGAAGCGGCCTCAACTGAGCGGACCGGTCGAAACGTTGCCCAGAGGGTGGCCGGGCGCTCCGACAGCGCCGGCCGCGATCACCCGGGCGCCCGCGGCGGTAGTCCCGGTCACCCCCGAGACGCGAGAAGGCCGGGGCGTACCCGCGCCGCCGCTGGGCACTGGTGGAACGACCTACGGGTGCGGCGCGCAGGCCAGCAGGTACGGCAGCACCGGCAGGGCCGACACCGCCAGCCACCCGGCCAGTTGGCGCTGCCGGCCGCCGCCGGGCCGCGCCAGCCGACGGACCCGGGTCAGCACCCCGGTGGACGCCACCCCCAGGGATCCGCCCGGAGCCGGACCGGATGTGGCCAACGCGCAGAGCGCCGAGGCCAGTTCGCCCCGCGACACCTTCGCCAGCGCCGCGTCGTCCGCCGCCATCTCCAGCAGCAGCGCCACCTCGGAGCGCCCCAGCCGGGCCAGCGGCAGCCGCCCGAGCAGCAGCGCGAAGGTGTCGGCGGGCAGCCGGAACAGGTGGTGGCGGCCGCGGATGTGCCCGTGCTCGTGCGCGACGGCCGCGGCGAGCTGCCGCTCGTCGAGCAGTCGCAGCGCCCCGCGCGACAGCACGACCCGGGAGCGGCGCCCGGGCAGGCAGTAGATCGTCGGGTGGGCGTGCTCCAGCACCAGCGCGCCCCAGCGCCGGTCCCGTACGGCGACCACGTCCAGCACCGCCCGGTGCCGCCGGCGGGCCCGCCCGGCCCGGGCGCCGACCGCGGCCAGCGCGAGGGAGAGCAGCGCCCCGGCTGCGGCCGGCAGCCACCAGCCGTGGGTGTGCGGCACGACCGGCCCAGCCGGTTCGAGGCGGGGGAGCAGTCCGAGCAGCCCGGCCGGCTCGTGGGCGGCGGGCTCCAGCGCGTGGTGCGCGGCGAGCACCAGGGCGACGGTGAAGGAGGCCATCAACGCCAGCCACAGCGCCGCGCCCAGGGTCGGACGGGTTTGGAGCCGGGTGGAGCCGGCCAGCCGGCGGGGCAGCAGGACGCCGGTCACGGCCAGGTAGAGGCCGAGCAGGGCGAGCGTCACTCGGCGTCCCGGGCCTTGACCTGTTCGAGGGCGGCGAGCAGGGCGGAGGCCTCGTCCCCGCTGATCCGGTCGACGAAGCGCAGCAGCGCGCCGGCCCGGTCCGGGGTGGTCTCCAGCGCCTGGTGCATCAGCTCGGCGGTGTACACCTCGCGGGTGCAGGTCGGTTCGTACACCCAGGCGCGGCCGACCTTGTCCCGGCGCAGCCAGCCCTTGGTGTGCAGGATGTCGGCGACGGTGGTCACGGTGGTGTACGCGACCGGCCGCTGCCGCTGGAGGTCGTCGACCACCTCGCGCACCGTGGCCGGACGGCCCCAGGACCAGAGCCGGTCCATGATCTCGGCCTCCAGATCGCCGAACCCCCGTAGCACCGCCGTGGTCTCCCTTGCCGAACCGACCGCCGGCGCCCTTCGCCCGCTGGAACGCGGCCCATGCTACGGCGGGTGCCGGGCGCGAGAGGGCGGAGGTGGCGCGCTTGGTCAAGGTTCTACAAAGGTGTCGACGATCGGCCGAAAATGTGATCGGCCTGGTCGTGGCGGGTCTATGCTTGGGGAGGTTTGAAAAGGCACCTCGTTCGGTGAGGCGTCTTCACGGACACAGGCCACTGACCCGACGACGTCGAGAGACGCCCAGGTTCAGGACAGGTCTTCCCGACTTAAGGGTTGACCCCAAGTGGCTTCCGGCCGGACAGGCTGGACACGCCGTGGAGTGCCAAAGCTCTGACGAGTTGGGGTGTACCGGTCCATTCGGGGCCGGTGTGCTCCTTGCCGTGTCGTGATGCGGCGCACAGATGGTGCGCCCCCGACCGGGAGGAGGTGGGAGACATGGACTGTCCTAGTCCGGGCCACAGTTGCCCCTACCCCCGCATGCTCTCGAACACCTCCGGCACGCGGTAACAACCTTTCCTGCGCGTTCACCCGGCGCCTCGTCCTGCGCTCAACCATGCCTGGACGCAAGCCGCCTGACGCATCGTCATGCCCGCACGGCCGCCGCCGCTCAGCGTCGCCGTGCGGAGCCGGTGCCGTGCGCTCGCAGGGAGGATCGCCGCTGCGTGCCCCCTGTCGCCCTCTCAAGGAAGAGGGCAGGGAGGCCCCGCCATGACCAACGTGATGCTGGACCCGAAGGTTCCCACGGTCCCCACCGCCCCCGCCGCCCAGTCCGCCGTGCTCGACGACGCCCACGTCGGCGACATCAGGGGCGCGCTCGGCACCATCAAGCTGGACGACAACGCCCCGCGCCAGGGTCTGTCCGCGAAGCTCAAGACGCTGCTGGCGATCGTCGGCCCCGGCCTGATCGTGATGGTCGGCGACAACGACGCCGGCGCCTTCTCCACCTACGGCCAGGCCGGCCAGAACTACGGCACCCAGCTGCTGTGGACGCTGGCCCTGCTGATCCCGGTGCTCTACGTCAACCAGGAGATGGTGCTGCGCCTGGGCGCCGTCACCGGCGTCGGCCACGCCCGCCTCATCCTGGAGCGGTTCGGCAAGTTCTGGGGCGCGTTCAGCGTCATCGACCTGTTCCTGCTGAACGCGCTGACCCTGGTCACCGAGTTCATCGGCGTCACGCTGGCGGCCGGGTACCTGGGCCTGCCCAAGGTCGCCTCGGTCATCCTGGCGGCGGCGATCATCATCGCCTCGGCCTTCACCGGCTCCTTCCAGCGCTTCGAGCGCGTCGCCATCGCCCTGTGCGTGGGCTCGCTGCTGCTGGTGCCGATCTACTTCATGGTCCACCCCAAGACCTCGCAGATGGCCCACGACTTCGTGGTGCCGCAGATGCCGGGCGGTTCCGGCCAGCTCGCGGCCGTCATGCTCGTCATCGTCTCGATCGTGGGCACCACCGTCGCCCCGTGGCAGCTGTTCTTCCAGCAGTCGTACGTCATCGACAAGCGGATCACGCCGCGTTTCATGAAGTACGAGAAGGTCGACCTGTGGATCGGCATCGCGATCGTGATCATCGGCGCCGCCGCGATGATGGGCTTCTGCGCCGCCGCCTTCGCCGGCACCGACGGCTTCGGCCAGTTCTCCGACGCGGCCGCCGTGGCCAAGGGCCTGGAGGACAAGGCCGGGCACCTGGTGGGCGTGCTGTTCGCCATCGCGCTGCTGGACGCCTCGATCATCGGCGCCTTCGCGGTGTCCCTGTCCACCGCCTACGCCATCGGAGATGTCTTCGGCATCAAGCACTCGCTGCACCGCGGGGTCAAGGGTGCCAAGGGCTTCTACGCGGTCTACGCCGGCCTGGTGGTGGTCGCCGCGGCGATCACCCTGCTGTCGAACGACTACATGCAGGGCCTGATGACCCAGTTCGTGCAGGTGCTGGCCGGCGTGCTGCTGCCCTCCGCGACGGTCTTCCTGCTGCTGCTCTGCAACGACAAGGCCGTGCTCGGCCCCTGGCGCAACGGGCCGAAGACCAACGCCTTCACCTCGGCGGTGGTCGGCGTGCTGGTCATGCTGTCGCTCATCCTGACCGCGGCCGTGGTCTGGCCGGACATCAGCTCGGACGCGATCCTGTGGATCATGGCCGGCTGCGGCGTGGCGGGCGTGCTGGTCGCCGGGTACTTCTTCACCTTCGGCCGCAAGGGCACCAAGGAGGACCCGATCGACCGCACCGGCCGCGAGAACTGGCGGATGCCCCCGCTGGAGACGCTGAGCCGCCCGGTGATGTCCACCGCCCGCAAGGTCGGCATGGGCGCCCTGCGCGCGTACCTGCTGATCGCGATGATCATGGTCATCATCAAGATCGTGCAGACCGCGCTGAACCACTGAGCCACCGATCGAAGCCCGTACGGACGGGTGGTGGGCAGCGGCTCGCCACCCGTCCGTGCCCTTTCCCCGTGTTCCCCGTGATTCCTCTGGAGGAGGTGCCGTCGTGCACACCCTGACCACCGTCGAGTTCCTGGTCCGGCTCGCCACCGGCGTCGCCTGCGGCGCACTGATCGGCGTCGAGCGCCAGTGGCGGGCCCGGATGGCCGGCCTGCGCACCAACGCCCTGGTCGCCGCCGGCGCCACCCTGTTCGTGCTCTACAGCGAGGCGGTCGGCGACACCGGCAGCCCCACCCGGGTCGCCTCGTACGTCGTCTCCGGCATCGGCTTCCTCGGTGGTGGCGTCATCCTGCGCGACGGCGCCGGCGTGCGCGGCCTCAACACCGCCGCCACGCTCTGGTGTTCGGCCGCCGTCGGGGTGCTGGCCGCCTCCGGCAAGCTGGAGCTCGCCGGCCTCGGCACGCTCGCCGTGCTCGCCGTCCACCTGGTGCTGCGCCCGGCCGGCCGGATGCTCGACCGGGCCCCGCAGTCCGGCAGCGACCCGGACTCCACCTGCCGGGCCACCGTCCACCTGGAGTGCGACCGCAAGTCCGAGACCCACATCCGCGCCCTGCTGCTCCAGGCCCTGGCCGCCTCCGGCCTCGCCCCCACCGGCCTGCGCGCCCGCCGCACGGAACAGGGCGACGCCACCAGCCTGCGCGCCACCGTGGCGATCACCGGGCAGGTGACCCCGGCCCTGGAGCAGGTCGTCACCCGGCTGTCGCTGGAGCCCGGAGTACGGGACCTGCACTGGCACCTGGACGAGGAGTCGGACGAGTCCGGCAGCCCGGCGCTCGCCTGAGGGAGTAGAACGGAAGGACCGTCACGCGAACCGTCTGGGAGGCCCGATGCTGAAACCCGACCCCGAGCACGGGCCGCTGGTGCCGATGCTGCTGGTGCTGACCGTGGTCACCGGGGTGGTGGACGCGGTCAGCTACCTCGAACTCGGGCACGTCTTCGTCGCCAACATGACCGGCAACGTGGTCTTCCTCGGCTTCGCCCTGGCCGGCGCCGCGAACCTCTCCGCCACCGCCTCACTCGCCGCCCTCACCGTGTTCCTGCTCGGCGCCCTGGCCGGCGGCCACCTCGCCCGGCACCTGCCCGGCCACCGCGGCCGGCTGCTGACCGCCGCCGTCGCCGCCCAGGCGGTGCTGGTCGCCGCGAGCGCCGTCCTGGCGGCCGTCATCGGCCACGGCTCCGAACCCGCCCGCTACACCCTGATCGGCATGCTCGCTCTCGCCATGGGCGGCCAGAACGCGGTGGTCCGCTCGCTCAAGGTCCCCGACCTCACCACCACCGTGCTCACCATGACCATCACCGCCCTCGCCGCCGACCTCACCGGCCTGCGCCGTATCGCCTCCGTCGTCTGGATGTTCGCCGGCGCCCTGCTCGGCGCGCTCCTCGTCCTCCACGCCAACGTCCCCACCGCGCTGGCGCTGGCCCTCGCCCTGCTGGTCGCGGTGGCCGTCCTCACCCACCACGCCGGCAAGCCCACCCCGGCGCCCGCCTGGACCGAGCGCCTCTGAGGCCGAACACCCTCGCGCCCCCTCGCCGAACGGCTGAGGGGGCGCGAAGGCTTCCGGAGCGGGCGGCTCCTCAATCCTCGCGGCGGTGTCCGGCGCGGCCGCTCCAGAGCGGCTCAAGGCGGGCCCAGCTGGTGGTCCAGGCGGTCTCGGCACGGCGGTCGAGGGAGTGGAGTCGCAGCCGCAGTGCCAGGGTGAGCACCGCGAGGAGGGCGAGGAGGGCGCCCGCGCCGGTGCAGGCGGCGGAGACGGCGAGGGAGGCGCGGTTGGCCGGGGGAGCGGTGGGGGTGCCCGCGGGGTCGACCCAGATCGGGACGACGGTGCCGGCGACGGCCGTGCGAGGGGCCTCGACGGTGCCGGTGTGCGCGGTGCCCGCAGGGTAGTTCCAGGCGGCCGGGACCTCGATCCGGCTGTTGTAGCCGTCCGTGAAGCGGCTGCCGGTGACGGCGCCGTGGTCGGGGAGGGCGGCGACCACGGCGTTCACCCGGTGCAGCCGCACCCGGTCGTCGGCGGCCTGCGGCGCGGTCGAGCGGTAGAGGAGCAGGGCGCCCAGCACGGAGACGGCGACCGCCACCAGCCCGCCGACGATCGCGAGCAGCCAGGCCCGGGCCCGGGCGCGGTCGAGCGGGCGGACCAGCGGTTCGTGCCGAGTGCCGAAGGCCCGCCGCAGCTGACGGCCGGTTCGCCGCGGGAGCGACGCGGGCCGGGCGGAGCGGGGTGTGCTGGGCACGGTGAGGACTCCTCAAGGGCGTGGGGACGTACAGGGTTTCATCACCCAATCTCCACCCGGTGGCCCCCCGCGCACAAGAGTGGTGCCCGTTCGTCGTGCCACCGACCTCACCACCCGGGACGTTCGGCCCCCGGCAGGCGCCGCCCGCCCGGGCAGGCTGGAGTCCGGCCGCGCTCTCCGCGCCTGAGCGCGAGGCCGGCCCGGCCGGACCGTGGGGGTTCCGGGCCGCGGTGCGGAGCAGGGGGCGGTCGTGGGGGCCGCCTCCTGTCCCCGCCTGTCCGGCAGTTGACGTTTCGCCAGCTCAGCGCCCTATTCTTCGCAGCTATACACTCGGTGTATATCCCTGGTGTATGGTCTCGCCCATGAGTGTTCCTTTGACCCTCCTCGGGCTGCTGGAGCGGGAGCCGAGCCACGGCTACGACCTCAAGCGCGACTACGACGCCCTCTTCGGCCGCGGCAAGCCCCTCCCGTACGGCCAGGTCTACGCGACCCTCGGCCGACTCGCCCGCGACGGCAAGGTGATGGCCGGTGAGGCCGAGCCCGGCGACGGGCCCGAGCGCAAGCGCTACGTCATCACCGACGCCGGGGCGACCGAGTTCGAGACCTGGCTCCAGGAGCCGGTCGCGCCCGAACCCAACCTGCAGTCCGTGCTGTTCACCAAGGTGGTGCTGGCCCTGATGCTGGGCCGCGACGCCGAGCAGTACCTGGACACCCAGCGCGCCGCCCACCTGCGCCGGATGCGCGAGCTCACCGAACTGCGCCGCGCCGGCGCCCTGGTGGACGCCCTGCTCGCCGACCACGGCCTGTTCCACCTGGAAGCCGACCTGCGCTGGATCGACCTCACCGTCGCCCGCCTCGACGCCCTCGCCGCGGAGGTGCGCGCATGACCACGGTCATCGAAGCCCGCGACATCGCCCTCGCCTTCGGCGAGACGCCCGCGCTGCGCGGAGCGAGCCTGGCCGTCCAGGCCGGCGAGGTGCTCGCCATCATGGGCCCCAGCGGCTCGGGCAAGTCGACGTTACTGCACTGCCTGGCCGGCATCCTGGTGCCCGACACGGGCGAGGTGCTGTTCAACGGGCAGCGCCTGGACCGCATGTCGGAGGCGCAACGCAGCGCCCTGCGCCGCGACAAGTTCGGCTTCGTCTTCCAGTTCGGCCAGCTGGTACCGGAGTTGACGGCCGAGGAGAACGTGGCCCTGCCGCTGCTGCTGAACGGTGTCCGCCGGGGCGCGGCCCTGGCCCAGGCCCGTCCCTGGTTCGCCCGGCTCGGCCTGGACGGTCTGGAGCAGCGCCGCTCCGGTGAACTGTCGGGTGGTCAGGCGCAACGCGTGGCGCTGGCCCGCGGCCTGGTGGCCCGGCCGCAGGTGCTGTTCGCCGACGAGCCGACCGGCGCGCTGGACTCGCTGACCGGCGAGCAGGTGATGGAGCTGATGGTCACCTCGGCCCGGGAACAGGGCACCACCGTCATCCTGGTCACCCACGAACCACGGGTCGCCGCCTACGCAGACCGCGAGGCGATCGTCCGCGACGGCCGGGCCCGCACGCTCTCCGCCGGGTCGGTGGCCCCGTGATCCCGTTCTCGCTCCGACTGGCCGTCAGCGGCGGCCGGGAGGCGGTGGCCCGGCTGCTGATGATCGCGGCGGCGGTCGCGATCGGGGTGGGCCTGCTGCTGTCCACCTTCTCCAGCATGAACGCGATCGACCGCGCCAACGCCCGGCAGCTCTGGATGAACACCGGCGTCAAGGGCGCGACCGCGGCCGCCTCGGCGGACCCGCTCTGGTGGGGCGCCCGGGGGGACTACTACCGGGGCAAGCGCGTCCTCCGGGTCGACCTGGCCCCGACCGGGCCCAACTCGCCGCTGGTACCCGGCCTGAGCCGACTGCCCGCGCCCGGCGACTACTACGCCTCGCCCGCGCTGGAGAAGCTGCTGCGCGACACCCCGGCCGTCGAACTCGGCGACCGCTTCCCCGGCCGGCTGGCCGGCACCCTCGGCGACGACGCGCTGCCCTCCCCGGACACCCTCGCGGTGGTCGTCGGTCGCACCGCCGACGAGGTCAAGGCGCTGCCCCGGGCCACCACCGTCACCAGCATCGCCACCGCGCTGCCCACCGACTGCTCGGCGGACTGCTACGGCGCGGGCGTGCACGGGGACGCCCTGCTCCTGGTGCTCACCGTGGTGGCCGCGGCGCTGATCTTCCCGGTGCTGATCTTCATCGGCACCGCGACCCGGCTGTCCGCCGCCACCCGGGAGCAGCGCTACGCCGCGATGCGCCTGGTGGGCGCGACGCCCGGTCAGGTGTCGGTGATCTCGGCGGTGGAGTCCACCGTGGCGGCGGTGATCGGCACGGCCGTCGGCTTCGGCCTGTACTTCGCGCTGAAGCCGCTGGTCGCCGACGTGCCGTTCACCGGCGACCGCTTCTTCGCCGCCGACCTGAGCCTGACCCTGCCGCAGGTGGCCGGGACGGTGCTGGGCGTGCCGCTGGCGGCCGCGCTCGCCGCCCGGTTCGCGCTGCGCCGGGTCACCGTCTCGCCGCTCGGGGTCTCCCGCCGGGTCACCCCGAAGCCGCCGAGCGCCTGGCGAGTGACGCCGCTGGTGGCGGGCCTGGCCGAGCTGGGCTACTTCGTCGGCAACCACCCGAAGACCACCAACGCGCAGTCCCTGGCCTACCTGAGCGGCTTCGTGCTGGTGATGCTCGGCCTGGTGGTCGCCGGTCCGTGGCTCACCCTGGCCACTGCCCGGGCGGTCGCCCGGCGGACCAGCCGGCCGGCCTCGCTGATCGCGATGCGCCGCCTGTCGGACGACCCGAGGGCGGGCTTCCGCTCGGTCGCCGGACTGGTGCTGGCGCTCTTCGTGACCACCGGCACCCTGGCCATCATGAGCACCATCAACGCCAACCAGGGCATGATGGAGGGCGCTCCCTCGGTGCGCAAGGCGATCGTGGCCACCCCGTTCGGCAACCGGGAGGACCAGCCCACACTGCCCTCGGTGCCCGACCGCGTGCTGGCGCAGGCCCGTGCCGTGCCCGGGTTCGAGGGGATCGCCCTGGTGCACGACAACCCGGCCAAGGTCGGCGCGTACCAGCTGGGCGACCGTCCGGTGGTGCCCAGCCTGGTGACCTGCGCGGAACTCGCCCAGATCCCGGTGGTCGGCCACTGCGCCCCCGGCGCCGCCGTCGCGGCGGTCGACCAGTACCAGTTCGTCGACCTGCTGGACGCCTCCCAACACGAGTGGCCGGCCGCACCGGTCTCGGCGCAGGAGGTGGCGGGGCTCCCGGTGCGGATGCTCTACGCGACCACCGACGGCTCGGAGGCGGCCAAGGAGCAGCTGCGGACCCTCTTCATGAAGGAGTTCCCGACCTACGAGCCGCGGCTCGCCGAGGACTGGGCCTCCGAGGGCCAGCGGAAGCTGCAGGGCTGGCGGCAGCTGGCGAACGTGGTGCTGCTGACCACCCTGCCGATCGCCGGGTGCAGCCTCGCGGTGAGCGTGGTGGCCGGACTGTCCGACCGCCGCAGGCCGTTCGCGATCCTGCGGCTGACCGGAGCACCGCTACGGCTGCTGCGCCGGGTGGTCGGACTGGAGAGCGCGCTGCCGCTGCTGGTGGTGTCGGCACTCGCGGTCGGGACCGGCTTCGCCGCGGCGGCGATGTTCCTCAAGTCGCAGATGAAGTACGACCTGGTCTCACCGGATCTGACGTACTACGGACTGACCGGCTTCGGGCTGCTCGCCTCGCTCGGGATCATCGGCTCGACGCTGCCGCTGCTCAAGCGGATCACCGGGCCGGAGGCGGCCCGCAACGGCTGAGCGAGGTCGGTGAGTTGACCGCCCCGTCGCCCGCTACGAGTGGGCGACGGGGCAGCCGTGTCATCGGCGGGCGACGGGGTAGCCGTGCGTCCCGTCCCGCCGGATGTCGTCCAGCCCGGGCAGCCAGCTGCCGAGCACCAGCGCGGACGGGTAGAACATCGGCTCCGGCAGCTCGTCCACCGCGAAGCGCTCCCAACCGGCGCACGCGTGCGGCTCGGTGACCACCGCCTCGGCCAGGCTCGGCGGCGCCAGCACGGCGGCGGTCAGCCGGGGCCGGCCGAGCTCGTGGTCCAGGTGCACGGCGAGCACCCGCATCTGCGCCGCGGGCAGCACGATGCCGGTCTCCTCGGCGAGTTCGCGGGCCGCGGTCTGCTCGAAGGACTCGCCGAGGTCGACCTTGCCGCCGGGCAGGCTCCAGGTGGGCGGTTCGCCGGCCGTGGTGCGGCGGCCGATCAGCACCCGGCCGTCCCCGGTGGGCACGATGACGCCGGCGCCGAGCAGCGGTGCGGTCGGTACGGTGCTCAACTCGCCATCTCCTTCAGCTGGTTACCAGTTGCCGCGCTCGTAGTCCTTGAGGAAGCAGCCGTACAGGTCCTCGCCCGCCTCGCCGCGCACGATCGGGTCGTACACCCGGGCCGCGCCGTCGACCAGGTCGAGCGGGGCGTGGAAGCCCTCGTCGGCGAGGCGCATCTTGTCCGGGTGCGGCCGCTCGTCGGTGATCCAGCCGGTGTCGACGGCGGTCATCAGGATGCCGTCGCTCTCGAACATCTCCTGCGCGCTGGTGCGGGTGAGCATGTTGAGCGCGGCCTTGGCCATGTTGGTGTGCGGGTGACCGGCGCCCTTGTAGCCGCGCGTGAAGACGCCCTCCATGGCGGAGACGTTGACCACGTACTTGCGACGGGACGCGGACGCGGCCATCGCCGGGCGCAGCCGGCTGATCAGGATGAACGGCGCGGTGGAGTTGCAGAGCTGGACCTCCAGCAGCTCGACCGGGCCCACCTCCTCGACGGTCTGCACCCAGCTGTTGGTGTCCGCGAGGTCGGGCACCAGGCCGCCGGCGTCGATCGCGGTGCCGGCCTCGATCCGGGCCGGGGTGGCGGAGCCGGTGACCAGGGCGAGCGAGGTGACGTCCTCGGCGGCCAGCCGCTGCTCGCCGCCGCTCGCCTGGTGGGGGAGCGCGGGCAGGTCGACGCCGCCGCTGTTGAAGCGGCCGATGGTGGTGGCCTGCGGCAGCTCACCGGCCGGCAGCGGGGCGGACTCGGCGTTCACCAGCTCGCGGTAGGACTCCGGCGGGCGGCGGACGGTCTGCGCGGCGTTGTTGATCAGGATGTCCAGCGGGCCGTCGGCGGCGACCTCGTCGGCCAGCGCCATCACCTGGGCCGGGTCGCGCAGGTCGATGCCGACGATCTTGAGGCGGTGGATCCACTCGGCGCTGTCCGGCATCGCCTTGAAGCGGCGGATCGCGTCGTTGGGGAAGCGGGTGGTGATGGTGGTGTGGGCGCCGTCGCGCAGCAGCATCAGCGCGATGTACATCCCGATCTTGGCCCGGCCGCCGGTCAGCAGCGCCCGCTTGCCGGTCAGGTCGGCCCGGGCGTCCCGGCGGGACCGGTTCAGGACCGCGCACTTCTGGCACAGGTTGTGGTAGAAGGCGTCGACCTCGACGTACCGGGTCTTGCAGGTGTAGCAGGAGCGCGGCCGCTCCAGGATGCCGGCGATCTCGGTGGTGGTGACGGTGGTCAGGCCGAAGGCGCCGGCCGTCTCGTCGTCGATCCGGGTGGGCGCGCCGGTGGCCGTCCGGGCGGTGACCTCGCGGTCGTTGGCGGTCTTGCGGGCCCGGGTCTCCTGGCGGCGGCGCTGCTTGAGCGTCCGGAATATGCCGCCGACGGCCTTGCGGACGGTGATCGCGTCCGGGTGGTCGACGTGCAGCTCGTCCAGCTCCGCGAGCACCTCCAGGCAGAGCCGCAGCCGCTCGGGGTCGAGGCCGGGACCGAAGTCGATCTCCTCCTCGGTGCCGTCGACCTGGTCATGCCCGACGTCGTGTCGCTCGACGTCCTTCTGCTCGATGCTCACGCCCGCTGCCGCTTTCCCACTCGCCTCGCCGTTACCGCGTGAATGCTACGGGAGCGGTCCACGCTGGGGCGAAAAGCCGACGTGGGGGCCGGGGCTTGGAGGATCGTCCATGTCTACGCGCGGAGCATTGATCATGGTTTGTGCACAGCACCAGCAATGTGCCTCGAACTGGCTTTTGCCTCCGTACTGCCGGAGAATCGAATGCTGGGTGCCGGGCGCCCGAGTGCGCCCCGGCGGCATCGCCGCAACCGCACCCGAGGTGTAATTTCTCCCAGCCAGAGAGCCCATTCATGCGTTTCCTGAACGACCTCAAGCCCTCGTACGACTTGACGTACGACGACGTCTTCATGGTCCCCAGCCGTTCCGCCGTGGGCTCCCGGCAGGGCGTCGACCTCTCCTCGAACGACGGCACCGGCACCACCATCCCGCTGGTCGTCGCCAACATGACCGCCATCGCCGGCCGCCGGATGGCCGAGACCGTCGCCCGCCGCGGCGGCCTGGTCGCCATCCCGCAGGACATTCCGACCGAGGTCATCGCCGAGGTCATCTCCTGGGTCAAGCAGCGCCACCTGGTGGTCGACACCCCGATCACCCTCGCCCCCGGCGCCACCGTCGCCGAGGCGCTCTCCCTGCTGCCCAAGCGCGCGCACGGCGCCCTCGTGGTGGTCGAGGACGGCAAGCCGGTCGGCGTCGTCACCGAGTCCGACTGCCAAAGCGTGGACCGCTTCACCAGCCTCGCCGACATCATGTCCCGCGAGCTGCTGCTGCTGGACGAGGGCATCGACCCGCGCGACGCCTTCGACAAGCTCTCCGAGGCGCACCGCAAGCTCGCCCCGGTGGTCGACGCCGAGGGCCGCCTGGTCGGCATCCTCACCCGCAAGGGCGCGCTGCGCGCCACCCTGTACACCCCGGCCGTGGACGCGAACGGCAAGCTGCGGATCGCCGCCACCGTCGGCATCAACGGCGACGTCGCGGGCAAGGCCAAGGCGCTGATCGAGGCCGGGGCCGACGTGCTGGTGGTCGACACCGCGCACGGCCACCAGGAGAGCATGATCAGCGCGCTGCGCGCGGTGCGCGGCCTGGACCCGCAGATCCCGATCGTGGCCGGCAACGTGGTCTCCGCCGCCGGTGTCCGCGACCTGGTCGAGGCGGGCGCCGACATCCTCAAGGTCGGCGTCGGCCCAGGCGCCATGTGCACCACCCGGATGATGACCGGTGTCGGCCGCCCGCAGTTCTCCGCCGTCCTGGAGTGCGCCGCCGAGGCCCGCCGGCTCGGCAAGCACGTCTGGGCCGACGGCGGCGTGCGCCACCCGCGCGACGTCGCCATGGCGCTGGCCGCCGGTGCCTCCAACGTGATGATCGGCTCCTGGTTCGCCGGCACCTACGAGTCCCCGGGCGACCTGCAGACCGCCGCCGACGGCCGCCAGTACAAGGAGAGCTTCGGCATGGCCTCGGCTCGTGCGGTCAGCAACCGCACCGCCCAGGACTCCACCTACGACCGGGCCCGCAAGGCGCTGTTCGAGGAGGGCATCTCGCACTCCCGGATGTTCCTCGACCCGGCCCGCCCGGGCGTCGAGGACCTGATCGACTCGATCGTGGCCGGCGTGCGCAGCTCCTGCACCTACGCGGGCGCCAACACCCTGGAGGAGTTCCACGAGAAGGCGATCGTGGGCATCCAGAGCGCGGCCGGCTACGCCGAGGGCAAGCCGCTGCACTCCAGCTGGGCCTGATCGGGCCGGGGCCGTCCGGGCTGGGTGTGTCCAGTCCGGTCCTGCCCGCCCGCGTCCGTACCGTCGGCCGTCCGGTTCCTCGTCTCGGGGAGCCGGGCGGCCGCGGCCGTTTCGGGCGTGTCCTGCCGCTGGCCGTGCCCGTCGTGCCCGTCGTGGCCTTGGCCCTGGCCGCCTTGTCCGTCCCGGCCGTGGTGCGGTCCGAGCGGGATCAGCAGGGCGCGGCCGAGCAGCCCGACCGAGCCGTCCAGCTCGGCGGCGAAGGCCCGGGCGGCGCCCGGCAGCCGGCGCAGCTCCCACAGTGCCTGTACGGCGGCCCAGGCCCCCTCGCGGGCGGCCTCGACCGACCAGGTGCCGAGCAGGTGGGTGAGTGGCTCGGCGTGCTCCAGCAGGTCGGGCCCGGGCATCAGCTGCTCGCGCACGGCCGTCTCCACCTCGGCCAGCACCCCGTTGATCCGGTGGTAGTCCGCCTCGACTCCGGTCGGCTCGCCTCCACGGCGCAGGCAGAGGTCGACCACGGCCAGCGGCAGGTCGTGCTGGATGTGGGCGTTCATCCCGGCCAACGCGAACTGCAGCGGGTGCACGCCCGGGTGGGCGCGCAGCGTGAACAGCGGCCGCCAGCAGGCGGGCGGCTCCTGCCCGGCCGCGTCGGCGGCCACGGCCAGCAGGTACCGCCCGGCGAACACCACGTCCAGCTCGGCCATCGCCGCAGGGTCGGCGAAGTACCCGCCGGCGAGTCGGTCGCGCACCGCCTCCGTCACTGTGAGGTAGGCCCGGTTGAAGACCGCCACCCCGTCTGCCGGGGGCAGCTCTGCCGCGATCTCCCGCAGCCGGCCGACCACCTCCTCGACCGTGACCGGCCTGCGAGCCGTCACCGTACGGGCCGTCGCTGCGCGGGTCATGTGCCACCCTCCGAGGCCGATCGTGCACCGATCGCATCATCGTGGCAGCGTGGAGGGTGTCCGGTGGGCGCGAACACGCGTCCGTCGAAGTGGCGTCACACGATCAGGCCGCCCCCGCCCTGGAACGACGTCGAGTTGGACATGACTTTGTTGTGAACTTGCCGTGACTCCACCTATCCGCCACCTCCTGCCATGGTCCCGACCGTGATCAACCGTCGTACCCTGCTGTCCGCGCTCGCCGCGGCCCCGGCCCTCAGCGCCATCGACGCCATCGGCGCCACGCTGGGGAGTACCCCCGCGAACGCCGCCGACCTCTACCCCTCCAACACGGCCCTCTACGCCGACCCGTCCCTGGTCGAGGGCGTGGACTACGGCCGCCGCTACCGCCGGCACCTGATCGACGACCAGAGCCCGCAAGGCCGTGAGCCGTTCATCCGGACCACCGTCATCGCCCTGCACGGCGGCGGCATCGAGGGCGGCACGTCCGAACTGTGCCTCGCCGTCGCCGGCTACCACCCGGCCGACCTCGCCCCGACCCCGGCCGCCGGGCCGGTGTGCGACTTCTGGATGTTCGAGGGGCTGCGCTCCTCCAACAACCGTGCGCTGCACGTCACCTCGACCCACTGTGACGACGGCGTGGCCCGCGCGATGTGCGCCGGCAGCCTCAACGTGCTGTCGCTGCACGGCTGCACCACCGCAAGAGACGGCCAGGAGGCCGGCGCCCAGGCCGTGCTGGTCGGTGGCCTGAACCCCGCCTTCCGCCAGTACCTGATGGAGGAGTTCGCGGCGGCGGGCGTCCGGGCCGTGACCGCCTCCGGGGAGGAGGAACTCGCGGGCGTCTCGCCGGAGAACATCTGCAACCGCAGCCTGCTCGGGATGGGCGCCCAGGTGGAGATGACCCCTGAGCTGCGCGCTGCGATGTTCGCCCCGGGCAAGACCACCCGCGCCGAAGCCGCGGCCAACACCCTGCCGCTGTTCTGGAGCTTCACGTCCGCGGTCCGGACCGCGATCCAGCGGCTGGAGGCGACCCAGCCCATCCTGTGACGGACGGCCCGCCGGCTGCGCGCCCCGCAACCGGCGTCAGCCCAGCTCGTACGCCAGCACGTAGGTGTGGGTGCCCGACTCGTCGACGGCCAGCTGGAACTCCCCGGTGATCCCGGCCAGCTCGCCCGCCCCGGTGCCCGGCACCACGCGTATCGTCACCCCGGTGCTGTCCCAGGCCGCGTGCTGGAGCACGAACGAGCCCTTGCGCCCGTCCAGTTCACCCGTCACGTGCTCCACCGCGACGTACGAGGCCGGGCCGCCCGAGGCGTCGCCGACGGACAGCATCCGCACCTCGCTCCGCCCGCTCAGGCCGCCCGTGAAGGTCTTGGCGACGCTGACCCGCCCGAAGGAGGCGCCCTCGCGCTCCTCCGTCTCCACCGGCTCGAAAGCGGTCAGCTCGAACGACCCGCTCGCCTTGGCACCCACGGCACGCTCCCCTTGTCGGTCGTCTCCCCGGCCGGCACCCCGCCGACCGAGCGGCCGGGCACGCCCCGACCCTGCGGCCGGGCACGCCCCGACCCTGCGGCCGGGCACGCCCCGACCCTGCGGCCGGGCAGGCCCCGACCGTGCGTGAAGCCTTGCACACACCACTGACAATCGGCCCCGCGTCGCCGTCAGTACTCCCAGCGCAGCGCCAGCACCGCCGCGTCGTCGGCCAGCCCGACGTCCCCGACCCAGCCGTCGACGTCCGCGAGCAGGTCGTCCAGCAGGTCCGCCGGGTTCCCCGCGGGCAGGTCGGGCAGACGTTCCGCCAGCGGGTAGAACCGGCCCTCGGCGTCCCGGGCCTCGGACACGCCGTCAGTGTGCAGGAGCAGCAGGTCGCCGGGCCGCGGCTCGAAGCGGCCCGCCGGGTAGCCGCCGCCGGTCAGCCCGAGCAGGCCCAGCGGCGGCGCCGGGAACGGCGGCTCCAGCTCGTTCACCCTGCCCGCGCGGCGCAGCAGCGGGTGCGGATGGCCGCAGTTCACGATCGTCACCGGCCCCCGGTCCGGCGCCACGTCCAGCAGCAGCGCGGTGGCGAACCGCCCGTCCTCCGACCGCGCGGTGAGCGCCGCGTCCAGCCGCTCCGCCAGTCGGGTGAGATCGGGATCGGTCCGGGCCGCCTCCCGGAACACGCCCAGCACGTCCGCCGCCGTCTCCACCGCCGGCAGCCCGTGCCCCTGCACGTCGCCGAGCAGGATCCGCACGCCGGAGCGGGTCTCGACGACGGCGTACACGTCCCCGCCGATCCGCGCCTCGGCCGCCGCCGCGACGTACCGCACGGCCACCCGCAGCCGCCCGATCCGCTCCGGCGGTGGGCGCAGCAGGGCCCGCTGCGCCGCCTCGGCCACCGTCCGGACCCGGAACAGCTCCCGTTCCCGGGCCGCCACCAGGACGACGTTGGCGGCGCTGGCCAAGGTCGCGGCGAGCACCGTGATCAGCGCGGTGATGTGCACCTCGGTCGGCAGCTCGGTGTTGGTGGTCTCCAGCAGCCCGACCGCGAGGATGGCGATCGCCCCGGCGATCAGCGGCACCCGGGCCGTCCGGGTGGTCGCTCCGGCCAGCACCGGCGCCACCGCGAGGACGGGGGAGAGCGTCGTGCCGGGACCGGTCGCCAGGTCGGCGACGATGGCGCCGATCAGCAGCGCGAAGGAGCCGTACAGCAGCAACCGGGTGCGTCGCGGCAGGTGCAGCGGCGGCACACCGGCCGGGCCGTCGTCGGCGGTCACACGTCCTCCAGGGCTGGGCGGCAGAGCGGGCCTACGGTCCACTCTGCTCCGCGCCCCCCGCAGACGGCACCTCGGACGAGGAGGGCCGGGCGTACCCGACTAGGCTGGACCGCGAGATGAGACGCAAGAGCCGCCGCCCGGCCTCCCCCCTCCCACAGCGCAACGGCGTGGATCCGGTGCACCTGCGGCTCCCGGCCGAGGGTCCCTGGCCGACCGTTCGCGCCCACCTGGTCGAGCGGCTGCCCACCGTGGCTGCCGAGCGGATCGACGCGGCGCTGCACGGGCGGGAGATCGTCGGCGAGGACGGGCCGGTCGCGCCCGACGCGCCGTTCCGGCCCGGCGCGCACCTGTGGTTCTACCGGGACCTGCCGGACGAGGTCCGCGTCCCGTTCGAGCTGGAGGTGCTGCACCGGGACGAGCACCTGGTCGTCGTCGACAAGCCGCACTTCCTGGCCACCACTCCGCGCGGCAGGCACGTCGTCGAGACGGCGCTCTCCCGGCTGCGGCACACCCTCGACCTGCCCGCGCTCAGCCCCGCCCACCGGCTCGACCGGCTCACCGCCGGCCTGGCCATGTTCGTGGTCCGGCCGGAGGACCGGGGCGCCTACCAGACGCTCTTCCGCGACCGGCTGGTCCGCAAGGAGTACCAGGCCGTCGCCCCCTACGACCCGGCGCTGGGCCTGCCGCGCACCGTCCGCAGCCACATCGTCAAGGAACGGGGCGTGATCGCCGCCCGCGAGGTCGACGCCCCGCCGAACAGCGAGAGCGAGATCGACCTGCTCGACCGCCGCGACGGCCTCGCCCGCTACCGCCTCCGCCCGCTCAGCGGACGCACCCACCAGCTGCGACTGCACATGTGCGGGCTCGGCGTGCCGATCCTCGGCGACCCGGTCTACCCGGTGGTGCTGCCCGAACCGGCCCCGGACGACTTCCGCCGGCCGCTCCAACTCCTCTCCGCCGTCGTCGAGTTCACCGACCCGCTGACCGGCCGCGCGCGCCGCTTCGAGAGCCGCCGCACCCTGGCCGCCTGGACCGACCCCGAGGGCTGGGCCCTCGGCGCGTCCTCGGACAGGTCCTAGGTTCGGCGGACGACCGGGCCAGGCCCGGTGGCCGATCCGCCGCATGCCCCCGCGGCGCGATCGCGGGGGCGTGAACGCGGCGTTGCCCACCGCCCCGCACTCGTGTGGGTCTCGCGGGCCCCCGGTACCCGCGAGACTGGCTCACCACCGTGATCACGGACGGTTGAACGCCAGGATCCCCGACAGGTCAGGACCGGGCGGCGACGTGGTGCCTGTGGTGGCGCCGATGGTGCCGCCGCCGTTGCCGCCGACCGGTTCCGGACGCCGACGATCCGAACCGGCCGGCTCCGGACATCGAGGCTTCCGAGGAGGAGGACGAGTCGGCGGAGGCCTCGTCCGACTCCTTGCCGCTGCCTTCCGATCCCTTGCCGCTGCCTTCCGACCCCTTGGGCAGCACGTCGATCCGGCCCATCTGGCCGTGCGAGGAGTGCACTCCGTGGTGGCAGTGGTAGACGTACTCGCCCGGGTAGTCGCCCCAGGTCATGGCGATCCGGACGCTCTGGCCCGGATAGATCGGCACGGTGTCCTTCAGCCCGGCCTCGGACGGTCCGACCGGCTCCCCGTCACGGTCCAGCACGCGGAACCGCACCAGATGGGTGTGGAAGGAGTGGGGGGCGTGGAAGACCCCGGCCGGCCGGCGGGTGAGGTGGTTGTGGATCGTCCAGATCTCGCTGGTGCCGAGGGTGGTCCGCACGTCGGTCCGGTCCGGGTCGTACTTGCGACCGTTGATCCTGGTGTCCGGGAAGGTCGTCAGCCAGAACTCCCGCTTCACCGTCGCCTTCGGGATCGGCGGCAGGGTGGCCAGGACGTCCGGAATCCGGCTAGTGTCCTCGGCCGTCCGGGTGATGTCGAAGCGCAGCACCTCGGACCGCTCGGTCTCCAGCGCGGCCGTGTTCTCCAGCACCACCGATTGGCCGACCGGGAAGCGGGCGAAGTCGACCACGATCTCGGCGCGTTCCGCGCCGGCCAGGGTCAGCTCGTCCAGCTTCACCGGCGCGGCGAGAAGTCCGCCGTCGGAGGCTATCTGGGTGAACGGCTCGCCGTTGGCGAGGCGCAGCGATATGTGGCGGTTGGGCGAGACGTTGAAGAGCCGCAGCCGGTACTTGCGCGCCGCCACCTCGAAGTAGGGCCGCTCCTTGCCGTTGACCAGCATGTGCGGGCACTCGTACGGGTCGGTGTAGACCAGCCTGCCGTCCGTCTCGATCCGGGCGTCCCGGATCAGC
Organism: Kitasatospora sp. NPDC048296; assembly: GCF_043201815.1. NCBI lineage: Bacteria > Bacillati > Actinomycetota > Actinomycetes > Kitasatosporales > Streptomycetaceae > Kitasatospora > Kitasatospora sp. NPDC048296. Next base: position 1,058 of record NZ_JBICZB010000087.1, on the reverse strand, counting down.
AGCGGGATGTCGAACTCGCCGCTCGGCAGCGGCAGGCCGCTCTCGTGCGGGTCGCTGAGCAGGTAGGCGCCGGCCAGGCCGCGGTAGACGTTCTCGGCCTCCAGCTGGTGCGCGTGGTCGTGGTACCAGAGTGAGGCGGCCACCTGTTCGTTGGGGTAGTGGTACTCGCGGGTCTCGCCGGGCTGGACGACGTCCATCGGCAGGCCGTCGTACCGCGACTGGACATGGCCGCCGTGCAGGTGGACGGAGGTGTGCACGTCCAGGTCGTTGGTCTGCTGGATCACCACCTCCCGGCCCTTGACCGCCCGGATGGTCGGACCCGGGAAGCAGCCGCCGTAGGTCCGGACGGTGGTCTTCAGCCCCTTGACGATCTCCACCTCGGTCTCGGCCATCCGCAGTTTGTACAGGTCCGAGGAATCCGTCCGCGACGCCGGACTCAGCACCGGGGGCACCGGCATGGCGTGTGCGAAGGGGACGATCCGGGCGGCCTGCCGCCTGGTCTCCGAGCCGGTCTGAGCGACCGGCAGTGCGGCTGGCGCGCTGTGGGCCAGGCTTGGTGTGAGGCCCCATGGGAAGAGGGCCACTGGGCCGCCTATGGTGGCGGCCCTGAGGAGGTCTCGTCGGTTCAGCATCCTCGGTCTCTCTGTCCGGGACCCGGCGGTCGGTATGCCGCCGGGCAGATGGTTCGCCGGCCGTGGTCGCCGGCCGCCCCGCCCAGAGCCTGTCGCGCACAAGACGGTGCGCGGGCCTGGCAGTGGCTGACCGTGCGGCTCGCGCCGCGCTTGGTAACCGCCCCGCTGGCTCAGTATCAGCGGGGTTCGCGCGCTCTGCATCGCGACCGCATCCGCCCGTGACCCCGGCATCCCGGGGTGGCCGGCATTCCGGGACGTCCGGCGGCCACTTCGTGCGGGGGCCAGCGCCGGGTGCGGGCTGCGGGCGTGCGGGCGCGCCCGTGGGGGGGGGGGGGGGGGGCGCGCCCCCGGGGGGGGGGGCCGGGGGGCGGGGGGGGGGGTGGGGCGGGCGTTGGGCGGTGGTAGTGGGGGGGCGGGGCGGGGGGC